>JAQTVQ010000022.1:5683-8799 GCA_028706715.1 Minisyncoccota bacterium
TGTATGAATGGAGACTGTAAAACAAGCTGGAGCGGATTAGGAGTTGGCAATATTTCAGGGATAACTTCGGTAAGCGGCTCCACTCTTTCTTTGACTACGGCTGCTGACGAGACGGTTGTCGTTTTTGCAAAAGGCCGTTGTTACAATGGCACGGTATATCTAAAATATGACGGAATCACAAAAGATCAAATAACCGTCTATCATAATAGCGCGAACAATACAGTTGAATTTACTTTAATGTATACGGAAAAGCCAGGAATTGCTACTAAAAATGTCACTATCAGCGGTTCAGGGATTGCGGATGCGAAAATTATTGCGGTTAGAACAACAGGACTTTAAAAATACAGCCGTAAAAAATGAAAAAAGCAATTTCAAAAATTTTGAAAAAGAAAAAAAATATTTTATATTTTTTGGCCTTTGTTTTAGCTGGCTTTTTAAGCGGAAGTTTTGTTTTGGCCGAGTGCCTTAATCATACTTTATCCGGCTACGCTTGGTCGGAAAATGCCGGATGGATAAGCTTTTCCTGCAAAAATACTTCAAGTCCGGTTGATTACGGCGTAAATATGAACGCTTTAACCGGTGCGGTATCCGGCTACGCTTGGTCGGAAAATGTAGGCTGGATAAGTTTTGAGCCTTTGGATTTAGCCGGCTGTCCGAGCGGCGATTGCGCTGCGACAATGTCCACCACCAATTATTCTTTTTTTGGATGGGCAAAAGCCTTGGCAGCTTCTTCTCCTAGCGGCTGGGACGGCTGGATAAAGCTTAGCGGCACGGCGGCCGATTCCAGTCCATACGGAGTTTCTTTAAACGATTCAACCAAAGAATTGGAAGGATGGGCATGGGGAGGAAATGAAGATTTTGCTTCAACGGACGGGATTATGGGCTGGGTTAGTTTTAATTGTGAGAATACGGCGTCTTGCGGAACCGTTGATTATGGCGTTGAATACAGCGTCCGGCCTCCTGTCGCGCAAAATTTGGTTCCTCCGGCGGACAGCTCTGAAAGCTATTGCGCGGATAGCGTTTCTTTTGAATGGGAGTATCAAGATCCGGATGATATTTATTCTTCCGGCTATCAATTCAGAGTAAATACGATAAATGATGTTAACGCCGCGAATCCAACAGTTGACCTTTTAATCAGCGGCCGGAGCGATTCTTCAGGGAGCGTCCTTTCCCAGCCTGTGGCCGTAAAAATTCTACCCGGAGACAATGAGCTTTCATATAATACTGATTATTATTGGTGGGTGAAGGTATGCAATCAAGGAGGAGCGTGTTCCGATTGGACGCAAGGTCCTGGTTTTTCCACTGCTGAAAAGCATTATCCGATATCAAGAATTGCGCGAGACAAAAAGACGGTAGTCGTAGGAGACATAATCCAATTTTGCTCCAGCGCCGATATTCTTAATCCCGATGATCCATGCTATTCGGTCTGCTGGACAACTTCCACTCCTCCAATAGTAGGCCCTGACAATCCTAATTGGTCGTGCAGCGTTTGTTTTGATGCGGCAAATAATTATAAGGCTTGTGAAGAGGTCGGAGCCTCCTATGTTTGGGATCTGTCTCCTCTGATAGAAAACACTGATTACGAATTTGTCAGCAGCACGGCTTTTTCTTCCAATCCTCAAATTAAATTTTTGTCATACGGAAAAAACAGGGAGATAGGCTTAAACGTTTCCACCGGTTCCGATTGCTGCCCTGGAAGCAGCTCTTTGGATGTGGATTTGCCTATCCCGAAATGGAGAGAAGTTGCGCCTTTTTAACTTTTCAGTTGTTTTTTTCTGAAAAGATTATTATAATAAAAAATAGGAAAATTATATTAAGAGTTATTTGATGGAAAATAATTTTTGTTTCAAGGAAAAAATAAAAAAGATGTCCCTAAGGACTAAAACCGTTTTGTTTCTTTTCGCGCTGGCATTTTTATTTGCCGGCTTTTATTTACTTCAGGAGGGAGTTATAAAAGCCAGGGAAGAAATAACTTATTGGAAAATATCCCAAGCGCTTCAACTTTTTGAGAGGCAGCCCATAGAAGGGATTTCGTTTGAAGAAAACAAAGAAGAAAAAACTTATAATTTGGCAAGTTCGGAAGAAGGCAAAACTCTTCCTTATAAAGTTGAATTTTCGGAAAAAACCGTTTCTTTCAGAAAAGAAAATGCTCCGGTTCCTTTGATGTTAGAGTTGGTTAATCCGGACCGGCCGAACAAAATAGAGCAAAAAGACAATAGAATTGTTTATTATTTTGATAATTTTGCTGAAGTTTATACTCCTGTTCAGGACAAATTGAAAAACGACATTTTAATGCTTGAGCCGCCGGAAGAAGGATTTTCTTTGTCTTGGCAGATTGATTTGCAAGGAGGATATCTTGAACCGGTTTTGGAGCCGGACGGGAGCATAGGAATTTACGGCATTTCCAAAAATTTTGGGCAGAATGAAGAAAAAGACGATTTGACCCAAAAAGTTTTAGAAGCTTTGCAAAAAGAAAAGCCTGAAATAGCGGAAGGGGAAAAAGAAAAAATTCTTTTATACTCAATTCCTGCGCCGATTGTTATTGAAGCAAGCCAGCAAGAACATAAAGATTTGGCTTTTTATGAGCTAAACGGAGATATTCTGACTCTTCAAATAAAAGGTGATTATACCGGTCTTTCTTATCCTATTAGCATTGATCCCACAATCACTTACAGCGCTGAAGTTATATTTAACGCCGGAGCTTTTTTGGGGAACAACACTATTGTTCGTATTGATGATATCCATTTTGTTATCAGCTATTATGGAGGAAGCGGCAAGGGTCTTGCTGTTGTTGCCACTGTATCAGGCAGTTCAATCACTTTTGGGAAAGAGTATGCTTTTACTCCGGGACATGTTTATTCCATTTCATCTTCTTTCTTGGACGTTAATCGTTTTGTTCTCGCTTATGCTGATTCAAGTGATTATCATATAGCCGCTGTTATCGGAACCGTATCAGGCGATACGATTTCTTTTAGTTCGGAGTATGAAATTGCGGATCTTTATACTTCTCTCTCCGTCTCTGTCTTGGATTCTTCCCGTTTTGTTGTTTGTTATATGGGAGGAGATTATGAAGGAACCGCTGTTATCGGAACCGTATCAGGCGATACGATTACTTA
>JAQTVQ010000008.1 GCA_028706715.1 Minisyncoccota bacterium
ACATGATTTTTGCCGATCCGCCATATTTTTTATCAAGCGGATCTTTTACTTGCCACAACGGTAAAATGGTTAGCGTCAAAAAAGGAGATTGGGATCTAAGCAATGGTCTAAAAAGAGATTTTGAATTTCATTTGGAATGGACGAAAGCTTGCCATAGGGTTTTAAAGCCGGGCGGAACAATATGGATTTCAGGGACCTACCACTCAATTTATCAATGTGGGTTTGCTTTGCAGATAAATAAATATCACATACTTAACGATATCGCTTGGTTTAAGCCTAATGCCTCGCCAAATTTAAGTTGCCGCTTTTTCACTGCTAGTCACGAAACACTTATCTGGGCGAGAAAGGACAAAAAGGGAAAGCACAAATTTAATTACGACTTAATGAAAAATGGCGAATGGCCAGAAGATTTTATCAAAAAACCCAACTTACAGATGAGAAGTGTATGGTCAATTTACCCGCCCAAGAAGCTGGAGAAAACTTTTGGCAAACATCCCACTCAAAAACCAATTGACTTGTTAGTTAGAATTGTTTTGGCCAGTACTGATAAAAATGATGTGGTTTTAGATCCTTTTACTGGCTCATCAACCACCGGTTTAGCAAGCATCCTGAACGACAGGAAATTTATTGGTATAGACACAGAGAAAAAATATCTTGATTTGTCTATCAATAGACTAAAAGAACTTCTTAAAAACAAGAAATAATATGAAAATAGTAACTCGAGCAACCGCTATAAAGAATTTAAAAAAATATATTGGTCAAGATCTAGCTGAATTAGCTAAAAAATTTGGAGTTACCACCTATAAGAATGGCAAACAAAATAAGGGTTGGAAGGGTTTAATATTGGAAAGATTGGCTGGCCTTGAATGTAATGTTTCCAAAGCACCGAATGGCTTATCTTACGAGCTAAAGTCGGTAGCTTTCCACTATGCGAAAGACAGACTTGTGCCAAAAGAAACAATGGCCATCACAATGATTAATCCGCAGGAGTTAGAAGAGCACGATTTTTTTAAAAGTCATTGTTGGGCAAAATTAAAATCTGTCGTCTTTTGTTCTGTGATGTGGTACGGCAAAAATTCAAGAAAAGCTGAATTGCTGGAAGTTGAAAGTTTGGATTTCTTAGAAGATGATGATTTAATCAAAGAAATTAAAGCTGATTATGATTTTATCAGGGAAAAGCTTATAAAACATGGTTTCGAAAGTTTAACCGGCAAAGACGGAAAATGGATTCAAGCTAGAACTAAAGGTCCAGGTCACGGTTCAACCAGTAGAGCTTTTTACGCTCGCAAGGAATTGGTCAAAAAGATATTTGAAATTGGGGAATAAAATTAATAAAAATAATAATTTTTCAAAATATTATGCAAGCAAATAATTTTAAACCCGACAATGTATTATATTCAGGATTGCACAAAGTTTCTACGAAGAATATCATACCCTCATTACAACGACCATATACGTGGGATAAGAAGAATATAAATAAGTTTTGGGAAGATATCATTGAAAATGACTCACCATATTTCATCGGAACAATTGTTTTGGTCGCCGGAGAAGGCTCTTCATCCCGAGATGAAATTATTGATGGACAGCAACGACTTACAACAATAGCTCTAATGCTTCTTGCACTACGCGATTATATCGTTGAAAATAAAATTCGTAACACGGAGAGGCTGAAAGAGGATATTCGTGGCCTTATCCTTGAACCACAGTTTGAAGGAGAACCTGTCCCTCGATTGGAGTTTATAAATCCTACAGCAGATATTGTTTATAAAGAAATTATAGACTTAAAGCCTGATAGTAGTAATAATGCATACGAAAAAAATGTATCTGACGTCAAAAAGAAATTTCAAAGCAACTATGACGAATTGAAGAAATTAATTCGTATTAGCGTTGTCAAGGATAAGATAAAACCTCAAACTATCTTTGAAAAGATAAAAGAGCTTGAAGTAGTAGTAATTCGTTGTGCTTCAAAAACATCTGGATATAAACTATTTGAAGGATTAAATGCTACAGCCGTACCACTTGCAGGAGTTGATTTAATAAAAAATTCTCTGTTTATGAAATTAAGCGGGGACGCCGAGACGTTGAAAAAAGCAGAAGAAAAATGGCAAGAGCTAGAAGAAAAGTTTCTATATGAACCTCGAAGAATGTTTCAGGATTTCATACGACATCAGTGGTTAAGTTCTATTGGATATGTTAATCATGCCGGGCTATTTGGCGAATTTGAAAAAGTGTATGTATTAGAAGGTGATGAAAAGAGACTGATGGGGTATATAAAAGAACTTATTGAGGATGCAGATGTGTATATCGCTTTAAGGAGAGCCGATATCAGTAGCTTAGATAAGTTGCCCAACATACGTTTTGAAAAAAAGGAAGTTGAAGAAGTTTTACAATTCTTGAGGTATCTTAATGTGGATCAGGTTTATCCGATATTACTATACATCTACAAGAACAGAATCCAGGACTTTAGAAAATATCTGATTCGATTAACATCATTCCAGTTTCTTTTTAAATATCTGCCCGGTAGCCCTAGTATTGTTGAGAAGTATTTTGCACAATTTTGTCGTCACGATATTGATGCTCAAAAGTTATTTCAACAACTAGAAAAATTGTGCTCGAGACAAACTGATAACTTTATTGAAACTTTTCTGTCAAAAACAAAGTATAGCCAAGCAAAAAGTGGGGATATTCAATTTATTCTCCAAAGACTTCTTTATTCTGATAGCCCAGCAAAAAGCCACCGTAAACCTACCATTGAGCATATAATTTCTCAAAAACCGTCCAAAATAAATAAAAACATATTGCTTAAAAAATTTGGTGGGCAAGCTGAGTTTAGAGATAGTATCCACAGAATAGGGAATCTTACTATTCTTGAAGAAACTGATCAGGGAAAATACAGGAACAAAGCCTTTAAAGACAAGATGAATCTTTATAAGAAAGATGTATTCAAAGAGAATCAAAGTATTGCTAATTATAATTTTGAGGAAAATCCTAGCGATGCAATTAAGAAAAGAGGAGAAAATATTGCAAAACGAACTTACGAACTATTCTTAAGCTCACTTAAAAATGGTAAATTATAACAATAAAGAATAGCAATTTTTTGGCACTTCAAACCAATCAGGATTTTTATTATATAATTTACGTAAATCACGAATAATTGGTTTAATTGTATTAAGATTTGGTTCAAACTTCGTCCAAAAAACACCGCCGATTGGGAGATGGCTGTCTTTTCAGCTATTTATCAGGAGTAAAAAATCAGAGGACCTAGCCGTAATCTTAAAAATTTTGATATTATATCTAAATATATGTTAAAATTATGGATAATAAGTATATCCTTAAATAGCCAAAACATATGTTAAAAAAAATAAAACAATTAGCAAAAGCTTTGTTAGTTTTATTTTTAGGAATAATATTATTTGTTGCGATATTAACGATTTGGGATGTTGTTAATCAAGAAGCAGCCAAAGAAGCGCTTATAAAATCTGCTTATACCTGTAGCGCAATCTTTATACTTTCTTTGATTGTAATTTATATCACAAAAAAATAGACTTAATATAGTGTTTTTTGATTTATCTATTTGTACCAATAGTTACAAGATGATTCTTTATGTCTTTACGAAAAAAGAGCGGCCGAGGCCGTTCTTTTTTAGATTTAAAACAATGGTAGGGCATATAAAACTCCCTTTCTCCATCTGTATTTGCCTGCTCGCCTAAATTCGTGGCGGAAAGTTATTCCAAAGAAGGATCTGGTAAGGAATTCTGTAAATTGCTAAAATTAAGTTATCTATATATTTACTATGTTGAGACTAGCAACAGCATTCAGCGGAATAGGAGCGATAGAGCACGCGCTAAAGCGTATGCGCGTTAATCATAAGCTTGTTTTTGCGTGCGACAACGATCCTCATGTCAAACAAAGTTTTTTTGCGAACTATGACATTGATGATTCACGATGGTTTGACTTTGTTCAAAATATAGACGGCAAAAAATTCAAGGGCAAAGTTGATTTGCTTGTTGGTGGAACACCGTGCCAATCATTCTCTATGGTCGGGAAAAGGCGCGGGTTTAAAGACGCTCGCGGTACTTTATTTTATGAATTTGCGCGGCTTGTTGATGAAATAAAACCCAAAGCGTTCATTTTTGAGAATGTGAAAGGCCTCCTAAGCCACGATAGCGGAAAGACATGGGAGGTTATTCAAAATACATTCAAAGAGCTTGGCTATGCCTTTTATCCGCAGGTATTGAACGCTAAAGATTACGGGATACCACAAAACCGTGAGCGTCTTTTTGTCGTCGGTTTCAAAAAGAAAAAAGATTTTAAGTTTCCTAATCCAGTTGAATTAAAAATCACAATGCATGACTTGCTTGATGACACCGCTGATAGTAAATACTATCTTCCTGAAAAAGGAATAAAATTTGTAACCAGTCAAAAAAATCTTGATAAAAAATATACTCAAATCAACGGACAGGTTGCACTGTGTCAAAAAGCAAACCAACAATTTAACTGGCATGGCGATTTCGTTTTTGAGCCAGCTGGAACGGTGGACGAAAAATATTTTCTTTCGGACAAAGTGGCTAAGTATGTTTTAGCAACTGGAACAAAAAATTTTTATAGCAAGCCGGAAACCGACCTTACTATTGCCCGTCCGCTCCTTGCAACAATGGCAAAAATGCACCGTGCTGGAGTAGATAATTACATTACGCGAAGCGGAAGAATAAGAAAGTTATCTCCTCGGGAATGTTTGCGGTTGATGGGCTTTGATGATAGTTTCAAAATTGTAGTGAGCGACACCCAAATGTATAAACAAGCGGGCAATAGCATTGTCGTCAATGTTCTTATGGCTGTTTTGCGGAATATGGGAATTGACACAAATAAATTAAACTTATAACGATGGCCGATAACGAGAAAAATTTTATAAAAATAGACAGTGAGCGGTTTGAACTTATTGATGAAATCGACAATATTCCTGTTGTTGATTCTTTTGTTAAGAAAAATAAAATTGGTAGAGGAAGCGGAGAAGCCCGTCTATATGTCGGTTCGCAACGAATGCGAAATTTTGATGATTTTTTCAACTATTTTCATAATAAGGGATTTTTTCTTAAAAAAGATTTTGAAGATTATCTAAGCGATGCAAAATTTGAATACGAACAGCAGGAACAAAAATATCAGGAAGATATTTCCAGCGACTGGGAGCATTATCATTCGCAACTTCAAAATCTTTCAAACAGAGAGTTTTTTACTCTAGAAAGGGCTATTGGGGACCAAGATCTAGATAGATATTATGTCCGTTCTTATGATGATATTTTTCGTGAGTATTTTCGGAGTATTATGCTTCCAGTGATTTCTTTTGTGTCAATACTTAAAATCAAAAACGACGACGGCATAATATTTTTTCTTTTTAGACCGTCTTTAAGCTACTCGTTTAATCCTTACTATCATCCCGCAAAAGAAAGGCAGGTTGAGGAAGCGATCGAACAAAAAAGATTGCCGGAGCGTGAAAAGGAAAAATTAGTCAAAGCCCGTATCGGTCAGGGTGCATATCGCCAAAAACTTCTAGAAGAATCGTCCGAATGTATTATCACTAGAGTGAACGATGAGCGTATTCTTATGGCAAGCCATATTAAGCCGTGGAGCGTATCAAATGATACAGAAAAAATTGACCATAATAACGGACTTGTTTTAACGCCGACTTACGACAAGCTTTTTGATCAGGGATTTATTACATTTGAGAATGACGGAAGCATTATTATTTCTCCATACATTTCACCTCTTAATATCAAAAAATTAAACTTGACACAGGGTAAAAAATACACTTTTCCGCGAACAAATAAAAGAGAAGAATATCTCGCTTATCATCGTGATCACATTTTCAAAAAATAATTTTTCAAAACGGTTTTGAAGAAATAAAAAAATTATTTGTTAATAAATTTTATATTTTAATAAACCCTAACCGAAAAATACGACATCTCAAATCTTTCAATTTTAGCCATAATTAAGCCTTATTTGATATAATTAAGGTATGACGGCCTCAAAAAAGAAAATTTTAGATAATATCAAAAATAAACCTTATTTTTCTAAAGAGCGGCCGGGGCCGTTCTTTTTTTTAATCCTGTAACGGGTTATAATCATTTTGTTGAGAATAAAAAGTTTTATTTTTTATGGCAAAAAAGAAAGTTTACGCTTATCTAGTTAACGGCCGAAAGGGGATAGCTGAAACTTGGCCGGAATGCGAGGCGATAGTCAAAGGAACAGCCGGAGCCAAATTTAAGGGATTTGAAAGCCGGATTGAGGCGGAAAAGTGGCTGGAGGCCGGCGCTGATTACGGCAAAAAACATTTAACGGCTGAAAAAGGCGTTTATTTTGATGCCGGCACAGGACCGGGGAACGGAGTGGAAGTAAGCGTAACCGATGAAAAAGGCAAAAGTCTTCTCAAGAAAATCCTGCCGGAGAAAGAGCTTAACAGTAAGGGAAGACAATATGCTCCAAAAGGAGCGACTAATAATTACGGAGAGCTTTTGGCTTGTAAATATGCTTTGCAAATAGCGGAAAAAGAGGGAGCGAAAAATATTTTTGGAGACAGCAAATTGGTTATTGACTATTGGTCCAAATGGATGGTGAAGAAAGATGTTGCCCTGGAAACGGTTAAGCTTGCCAAAGAAGTTTCAGGCTTAAGGTCGGAGTTTGAGAAAAAAGGCGGCAGAATAATGCGCGTTTCAGGAGGGAGCAATCCAGCCGATTTGGGCTTTCATAAAGGATAGTTATATGGCGATAAAGTATTTTATTACTGATGTTGACGGGGTGATTTTTGACAGAATGCCTGTTTATTTATCAGCTTTTGCCAAGGCAATGGAGCCGTTCAATATTTCGGACAGCTTTATTCAGTCTCATATTCGCGCCCACCTTGGCACTCCGGTTCCGATTCAAATCCAAGAAATTCTTAAGAAAGCAGGGATTCTCGCAAAAGACGGAGAGATTGAAAATGTTTTGAAAGTTTTTTGGACTATATGCGCAAAAAACAATATTGTTAAGATTTTTCCTGGAGTTAAAGAAGCGCTTGATAAGGCAAAAAGCCAAGGAATGTTTTTAATGGCCAGCAGCGGATCCAATACCGATGAAATTAGAGAATCGTTTGAATTGAATAATCTTCCTTGTGATTTTTTTCTAGGGTCAGACAAGATTTTAAAAGGGGACGAGCATATTGATATTTTTGCCGATTATTTTTCCATAGAAAAAAAAGAGTTTTGCGGCCAAGCTGTTTTTATCGGCGACGGCACGACTGATATGCAAATTGCTTCGCGAAACGGCATTCTAGGAATAGGAATTACCAATAGCTTGTCGGCGGAAGTCCTTTTGGATGCGGGAGCCAAAGCTGTTATTTCCGATATTAGGGAAATATTTGAGCATTTAGCCTAGGAATGTTAAAATTCAAATATGGATATTAACAAAATAAAAGCAATTTGTCCGCCGATTCTTTTTTTGATTATCATCCCGGCAATTTTGCTGTTTGATTTTTCAATAATGAATTTTAAGTTTGATTTTTATCTTCCTTTTGTGGGAGGAATATTTCTCTGCGCCGGTTTGATAATTATGGGAATGGCCGCAAGAATGATGTTTTTGAAAAACAAAGAAGCGCCGGCTTTACGGAACGAGCCGGCCAGCCTTATTACTTCCGGCCTTTACGGTTATATCAGAAATCCGATGGTGGCAGGGTCTCTTTTGATTCTATTGGGAGAGGCGGCGATTTTCGGATCTTCCGCCCTTTTGCTTTGGCTCTTCATTTTTTTCATTATTAACGATTTTTATTTCTATTTTGTGGAAGAGCCGGATTTGGAAAAGAAATTCGGGCAGGATTACAAAAAATACAAAGAAAGCGTTCCGAAATGGCTGCCGAAGATTAAATTATAAATATCCTTATAAGAGAAGAAGATGTTTGTTAAAGAGCCTGCTCTTTGATGATTTAAATTTGTTTAATTTTGGCCATGCGGCAAGCTGTTTATAAATTAGTTTAAAATCCAATAAAAATGATTTTATCAGACAGAGATATTAAAAAAGCCATAGCGTTGGGAGATATATCAATTGATCCCTTTGACGAAAAATATATCCAGCCCGCTTCAATTGATTTGCATTTGGATAAGCATTTTTTAGCCTATAACTTTGGAGAAAACTTTGTTATTGATCCGAAAATGCCTATGGATCAAATGATGAAAGATATTATAATGGAAGAAGACAAGCCTTTTGTGCTTGATCCCGGAGAATTCGCCTTGGGAATGATTTATGAAAAAACGGGAGTTTCTTCCAAGATGGTAGGACGTTTGGAGGGCAAGAGTTCTATCGGCCGCATGGGATTGTTAATCCATATTACTGCCGGATTTCTTGATCCGGGCAACTCCTTAAAGATGACTTTGGAATTGCACAACACAACCAAATTGCCGATATTGCTTTATTATAAAATGCCTATTGCGCAGATGGCCTTTGAAGAGCTTTCCAGTCCGTGTGAAAATCCATATTCAGCGGCGGTGGGAAGCAAGTATGTGGGAGATATGAAGCCCAGAGCCAGCCAAATGTGGAGAAATTTTAAAAAATAATTATTATAATTAAATATTGTTAACCATATGAAAAGAGAAAATATTTTCTTAATCGTAATGTTGTCGCTAGCAGCCGTTTTTTTGGCTTTTTCTTTTTGGCCGAAGGACGGCCGTTTTGGAGAAGGAGAGCAGACGGCCAAGATCCAAGAAGGCGAAAATTCCAAAGAGCAAGCTTCAAGCGAGCAGGGGGAGAATAATCAATTAAACACAGAACAAAAAAATATGGAAACTAAATTGGATGGAAGCGTTAACGAAGAAATTACTCCCGCCCAAGGGCCGGTGATGCAAATAGATAAAGAAGCCGATTATGCCGCTTTATTGAAAACATCGGCTGGAGATATCAAAATTAGGCTCAATACGGCCGAAACGCCGATTACAGTCAATAATTTCGTCTATCTTGCCCGCAAAGGCTTTTACGACGACACTATTTTCCACAGAACAATCAACGGCTTTATGATCCAAGGAGGAGATCCGTTGGGAAACGGAACCGGAGGGCCGGGATATCAATTTGACGACGAACCGTTTACCGGACAATACAGCCGCGGAATCGTTGCCATGGCGAATGCCGGAGCGAACACTAACGGCAGCCAGTTTTTTATAATGCATCAGGAGGTTTTGCTTCAGCCTAATTATGTAATATTCGGAGAAGTCATAGAAGGAATGGATATTGTTGATAAAATCGCTGAAGCGCCGGCAAAAGCAAATGTCCATGGAGAAATTTCAGTGCCGGTGGATCCCGTCAAGATTTTATCGGCTGAAGTTTATCAAGTTCTGCCCGCTGAATAAATTTGAAAATGAGCAAGGCTTCCAAAGAAATTATTAAGAAGCTTAAGGAACAATCCAATCCCGAAAATGTTGCCGGAATGGCAAGATTCGGGATAAATTCCAAAAACACACTTGGCATACCGGTTCCTTTTTTAAGGAAAACGGCCAAAGAAATTGGAAAGAATCATGATTTGGCTTTAGAGCTTTGGAAAAGCGGCATCCACGAGGCAAGGCTTTTGGCCTGCTTTATAGACGAGATTGAAAAAGTTTCAAAAGAGCAAATGGAAGAGTGGGTTAAGGATTTTGATTCTTGGGACGTTTGCGATCAAGTATGCATGAGTCTGTTTGACAAGACGGAGCAGCCCTATGCCAAGGCCAAGCAGTGGGCCAAAAGAGAAGAGGAATTTGTGAGAAGAGCCGGCTTTGCCTTGATGGCCGCTTTGGCTTCTCATGATAAAAAAGCAGAAAATGAAAAATTTATCTCTTTCTTTCCTTTTATTAAAAAGTATTCAACAGACGAAAGAAATTTTGTCCGTAAGGCGGTAAATTGGGCTTTGCGCCAAATAGGAAAAAGAAACCAAAATTTAAGGGATGAAGCTTTGCGGCTGGCTGAAGAGATAAGAAAAATTGATTCAAAAACGGCAAAATGGGTTGCCAATGACGCTTTACGCGAATTAAAAGCAAAAAAGTTTTAAATTTAATCAAGCGCGATTATAAATTAAAATTAGGGCAAAACATGAAAAAAGGCACAGTTATAATTCTTTTAATAATTTTTCTTTCCTTTGCCATTGGCTTTTTTGCCTATCCTCAAATGCCGGATACGGTTGCCAGCCATTGGGACGAAAAGGGCCAGGTAAACGGCTATATGTCCAAATTTTGGGGGATATTTTTAATGCCGATTATTTCATTGGCAATGTTTTTCCTTTTTCTTCTTTTTCCGAAAATTGATCCGATGAAATCCAATATTGAAAAATTCCGCAATTATTACGATTCTTTTATTGTCTCAATCTTTTTGTTTTTATTTTATCTCTTTTTGCTGACTCTTGCCTGGAATTTGGGATACCGCTTCAATATGGTTAATCTTCTCATTCCCGCTTTTTCAGCCTTGTTTTACTGGTGCGGCATTCTTATTGAAAATACCAAAAGAAACTGGTTTATAGGAATCAAAACTCCTTGGACCATCAGCAGCGACGTTGTTTGGGAAAAAACGCACAAATTAGGGGGAAAGCTTTTTAAAGTTTCAGCGTTAATAGCCTTGGCCGGTCTTTTCTTCGGTTCTTTGGCTTTTTGGTTCACAATTTTGCCGGTTGTTATTTTTTCAACTTATCTCTTATTTTATTCGTATTTTGCTTACCAAGAAGAAACTAAAAACAATAACGGTTCCGAGAACTAAAAAAAAGGTTTTGCGGCATACATTTCTGCTATAAACAGGGAATAGCCGTAAGATTTGTTTTTTAGGCGAATAACTGATAATATACCAGCGCTAATGGATTCTCCGATTGAAGAAATCAAAAATCGCCTCAACATAGTTGACGTTGTCGGCGGCTACCTAAAACTGCAAAAAGCGGGCTCCAATTGGCGCGCCTGCTGTCCTTTTCATAATGAAAAAAGCCCTTCTTTTTTTGTTTCTCCCGGCCGTCAGATATGGCATTGTTTCGGCTGCTCCAAGGGAGGGGATGTTTTTTCTTTTGTGCAAGAAATAGAAGGAGTGGAATTCGGCGACGCTTTAAAAATTTTGGCTCAAAAAGCCGGAGTGGAATTAAAGCCGCAATCGCCCGAATGGCAGAAGCTTAAAACAGAAAGGCAGAGGCTTTACGATATTTGCGATTTAGCCTGCCGGTTTTATGAAGTTCAGCTGAATAAAAGCAAAACAGGACAGGAAGCGAAAAAATATCTTTTAAGCCGCGGGGCGGGAGAAGAATCAATCGCAAAATGGAGGCTGGGATTTTCGCCCGATGCCTGGCAGGGATTGTCGGACTTTTTGGTCGGAAAAAATTATACGAGAGAGGAGATAGCCAAAGCCGGTCTAGCCGTTAAGAACAGAGAGGGTAATTTCTATGACAGATTCCGAGGGAGGATAATGTTTCCGATTTTTGACGCCAACTCCCAGGTTGTCGGATTTGGCGGGAGGATTTTTTCCGAATCCAAAGCCAATAACGAAGGGGCGAAATATATCAATATCTCCAATACCTTGATATACGATAAAAGCAGAATACTTTACGGCATAGACAAAGCCAAGTTTGACGTCCGCAAAAAAGATTTTTGCGTTTTGGTTGAAGGGTATATGGACTGTATCTTGAGCCATCAAGCCGGAGTGGAAAATGCGGTTGCTGTTTCCGGAACGGCTTTAACTTCTTGGCATTTAAATTTGCTAAAGCGTTATTCGCAAAATTTGATTTTATCTTTTGATATGGATGCCGGAGGGAGCGAGGCGTCAAGACGCGGGATAGATTTGGCTGGCAGAGACGGCTTTAACATTAAGATGGCAATTATGCCCGAGGGCAAAGATCCGGCTGACGTGATTTTTGAAAAAGGCGCCGAAACTTGGCAAGAAACCATCGGCAAGGCTAAACCGATTATAGAGTATTATTTTAATTTGGCTTTTACGGGAAGGGATCCGGAAAATATTTCCGATAAAAAAGAAATAGCAAAAATAATTTTGCCGGAGATTAAAAAACTTTCCAACAAAATTGAACAGAACTATTGGCTGCAGGAGCTAGCCAAAAAAATAAGAGCAAGAGAGGAGGATCTAGAGGGCGAAATGATTAAAATAAAAATGGAAACGGATGTTTCGGACGCTTTGCAGAAAGAAAATCCGAAAAAAGAACATTCGGAAAATTGCCAAAAAACCAAAAAAGAGCTATTAGAAGAGGAACTTTTGGTTATAGTCTTAAGCAGCCCTGAAACCATTAAAGAAGTTCCTAAAGAAATGATTGAAAGGCTTAATGAGCCGGCTAAAGGCATTCTTTCTGAAATAAAAAACGATCCGGAAATAAGCCAAGCTGATCTTGAAAAAAAGTTTGCCAATTCACCGGAAGAAAGTTCCTTTTTAGGGCAAATTTTCTTGAGATCAGATTTAGAAAAAGAAGATTCGGAGGGAGCTAAAGAAAGCTTTAAGGCTTGCTTGATCCAAATGCAACTGATGCATTTAAAAAAGGACCTAGACAATCTTTCCTTTGAGATTAAAAGCGCCGAAAGGTTGGGCGATGCCGGAAAGACAAAAGAACTTCTAAGCCAATTTAATAATTTAGCTAAAAAATTAAAACAATAAATTCAGCAACCTATGGCAAAAGTTTTGAAGAAGAAAAAAACAGCGAAAAAAGAAAAGAGCCCAAAAGCTTCTCCTAAAAAAATCTCCAAGGCTAAGACGGGGAAAGCAGCCGTCAAAAAGGCTAAAGCGAAAACAGCGGCTAAACCCAAAACTAAAGCTAAAGTTAAAACCGCGCCCAAAGCTAAGAGCCAGCCCAAGAAAGGAGCCAAGAAGACAGCGCGCAGAGCTTCCAAGCCAAAGACCTTGATTACGCCGGAGATATTGCAAAGCTTAATTGAGAAAGGAAGAACCAGGGGCTTTGTTACTTTTTCGGAAATTCTTTTCGTTTCGCCTGATATTGAAGAAAATATTGAAGAATTGGAAAGACTCTATCAAGAACTGGAAAAGGGCGGCATTGATGTAAAAGAGTCAAAAGGATATTTAGATATAGATGAGGCTGTATCTAAAAAGAAAGTAAAAGCTTTTGCCTCGCGCAAGGTTGATTCTGTCCAAACTTATTTAAAGGAAATCGGCAGGATTTCTTCCATTACGGCCAAAGAAGAAAAGAATTTAGCCAAAAGGATTGAAAAAGGAGAGAAAGAAGCCCGCAAAAAATTAACAGAAGCGAACTTGCGTTTGGTGGTTTCAATCGCCAAAAAATATGTAGGCCGTTCCCGCAATTTAAGCTTGCTGGATTTGATTCAGGAAGGCAATATCGGCCTTTTTCGCGCTGTGGAAAAATTTGACTGGCGCAAAGGGTATAAATTTTCCACTTACGCCACTTGGTGGATAAGGCAAACCATTACCCGCGCCTTGGCCGATCAGGCGAGAACTATCAGAATTCCGGTTCATATGATTGAAACTTTGACTAAATATACGCAAATTAAGCGCAGGCTTTTGCAAGAGCTTGGCCGCGAGCCGCTGGCCGAAGAGATCGCCGATGAGATGCAGATAGAAGTTGAAAAAGTGCGCCATTTGGAAAAAATTTCCCAGCAGGCAATCTCGCTGGAAACTCCGGTAGGGGAAGACGAAAAGGACAGCACTCTTGGAGAATTTATTAAAGACGAAAGAGCGGAGTCGCCGTCGGCTATTGCGGGAAGAACCATTTGGCGGGAAAAACTGGATGATATCTTGAAAGAATTAACTCCCAGGGAGCAGAGAATATTATCCATGCGTTTCGGGCTGGATGACGGAGTAGTCTATACTTTAGAGGAAGTGGGCCAAAAATTCGGCGTTACCAGAGAAAGAATCAGGCAGATTGAAGCCAAGGCTTTGGAAAAAATCCGCCAGCATGAAGGGTTGAAAAAACTTGAAGGCTATTGATAAATTAAGCACAGACATTTAAGAATATCCGTGCTTGAATTTTTTATAATTTTGGTTTAGTATTGGAGAGTGTTATTGAAATACCTTCCGGCGTGGCGCAATGGTAGCGCGGTTGGCTGTTAACCAATAGGTTGTAGGTTCGAATCCTACCGCCGGAGCCCAGAAGTTGAGAACTAAATAGTTTTGGCGGGAAGCGAGCTAAAACTCGCTTTTTTGTTTGAACTGATTTTAAGTTTTTGCCGGAGTTGGGAAGCTGTTGGTTTTACGCTTCTTCTACCCGGTAGGAGATTATATAAGAAGCGCCGTCGCCTTTGATTTTTACTTCTTTTATTCCTTTTTTGGAGTCTTCCGAGGAAATGGTAGCGCTTCCCAAATGATCGTCTTTGTCAAAAACCAATCCCAGGTCTTGGTCGTAAAGTTCTACTTTTATCGTGTCTGCGAATTTGACAACCGGAGCGTTGGCCAAGCTTCTTTTTTCGTTATCGTTTATTTGCTCCGGGCCCCAAACTATCGCCCCGTTAATTTTTAGATAGGCGCTGTCGGCTCCTGTCACATCTTCGGTTTCGCGGCAGGTTAAAGCCACAAGGTGCAAAGCGTATTTTTTTTCGGGGGCATTGTCTTTTATATCCGTATCAATCTCCAAAAGACAGTGAGCGCATCCGTTGTATCCTTGGCTTATCGCCTCGCTTACCGTAAAAAATTCCGTTTGGTTCTCTCTGTCAATATTGTCCGCCCAAGAGCATTGGGGAATATGGATTTCTTTGGTCGCAAGGTTGCCGATATAAGAAAAATCAAAAAAGCTTGATGGAATTTCGTTTTCTTCTCCCCAGTCGGTTCCTGAAAATTCTCCTTGTTCTTCTCGGACGCTTTTGGGGAATCCGCATTGCTTAAAAATAGTATTTACGGTGCAGGCGCAGTTTTCATCCCAAAGTATATAGTCTATTTCTATTCCTTTTTCCGCCAGCTTTTTGAATTTGTAGATGTTTTCCAAGACTGCCTGCATCAAATCGCTGCTTGTATTATATTCGGGGCTTGCTGCGTTCAACGGCATTTTATGGGCTTCCAAATCGTAATCCGCGGAATCCCAGCTGGTGTTGGAGTCTTTGGCGATTTCGTGGATGGACTGCAAGTCGGAGCTGGGATTAAAGCTGATTTTTATATCGCCCTTGGAGTTTTTGGCCACTCCCATGGTTGTAAAAAATATCGCAAGGCCTCTATCGTTTTTTTCGCAAAAATATTCCAAATTCCATTTTCGCCAATATGAAGTTACTTTTTTGGCTTCTTCTTCGCTTTCGTAAACGAAAGTAATAAAATGGTGGTTGCCTACGGGAGAAGGATCCATATCCCGAGCGCACCAGTAAACTCCTGAAATGCCGGAGATATCAGCAGCTTCCTTAAGTTTATTTTCTAAGTGGAAAATTGCCATAATTTTAATTTGCGGTTATTATAATTTTCCTTAATTCTATTTCAGGCCGTTCTCCCCGTCAAATAAACAAATTAATTTATTGAGCAATGAAAAATTGCCCAGACTCCTGCTGCAGGAGCCTTCTGTCTATCCGGGCGGTTTTTTGGTAGGATTAATTATATGAGAAAAATTAATGCAATAGTTGATATATCAAGTTTCTTCGCCGCGCTGGCATCATTTCTTTCAGGAATTGTAACTTGGAAAATTTTACCTTTTGGCCAAGGGTTTAAAGGGGGAGCGGGAGACCCGGGATCAGATTTCTTTTTAAGCTTGGCTCGCCATAGCTGGATGGATGTTCACATTATTTCTTCTTTGATTTTTGTTGCGTTGGTTGTTATTCATCTGGCTTTGCATTGGCATTGGATAAAAAATCTGCCGAAAATGTTTAAATAATAAAAAAGCGTTTGTTTTTTGCAGAGAAAAACGGAGTATAAATATATAGGATAAAAAGTAAAATAAAAATAACTATGAAAATTATTTATTGGCTTCCAAGGATTTTAAGTATAGGATTTGTTTTGTTTTTGTCCTTATTTGCGCTTGATGTTTTTTCCGAATATAGCGGATGGGATATTGTTTTGCCCCTTTTAATACATCTTATTCCTTCCTTCGTTTTGCTGGCTGCCGCTTTAATTTCTTGGAAATATGATTTGGCGGGAGCGGCTGTTTTTTTGGGATTTGCCGTTTTTTATGTTTTTATGGCCGGATTAAACCGTCCTTGGAGCTGGTATGCGGCGATCTCTTTTCCTTCGGCGCTTGTCGGAATACTCTTTTTTTTAAGCTGGCTGCAAAAGAAAAAAGAAAAATAATATTTGATTTGTTTTAATCCAGCGGTTTAATGGACAAAAAGAATAGAGCCGGCAGGATTAGAAAATTAATTTGAAAAGTTAAAATGAAAATAACATCGGTTCAATTTGTTAAGGGGGTTCGCGGAAGCGACAGTATTTTTGAAGACGGCATATCGCAGGTTGCTTTTATCGGCCGTTCAAATGTGGGAAAATCCAGCGTTATCAATTCTTTGACCGGAAAAAAAGATTTGGCAAGGATCAGTTCTTTCCCCGGACGCACCCAAAGAATAAATTTATTTCTTATCAATAAGTCTTTGTATTTCGTTGACTTGCCGGGATACGGCTATGCCAGGGTGCCGGGAAAAATAAAAGGCAAGCTTGGCGCCATGGTTAACTGGTATTTTTTTCTTTCCGGATACAATCAAAAAAGGGTAGTTTTGATTATTGACGCGAAAGTGGGCCCGACCAAAGACGACTTGGAAATTTTGGAAGCTTTGGGAGAATACAAAAAGAATATTATTATTGTGGCGAACAAAATAGACAAAATGGGGAAAAAGGAATGCGAAGAGCAGTTTGAAAAAATTAAGAGCGCCGTAGGAGATCAAAAAATCATTCCTTATTCCGCCAAAAAGAAAATAGGAATAAAAGAGCTTCTCGCTGAAATATTATAATTTAAAAATTGAAGGATGGAAGAAAAAAGCAAAGGAGAAATTGCAATATACAAATCCAAGAGCGGCCCTTATTTGGATGTGCGGCTGGAAAAAGAAACGGTTTGGCTTAGCCAAAAACAAATGGCGAGCCTTTTCGGCAAGGACGTTAAAACTGTCAACGAACACATTAAGAATATTTATAAAGAAAAAGAGCTTAAAGAAAGGCCAACTATCCGGAATTTCCGGATAGTTCAAAAAGAAGGCGTAAGAAAGATTGAAAGAGAAGTCTGCTTTTATAATTTGGATGTGATTATTTCCGTCGGTTATCGCGTAAAATCGGAATCCGGCACCCAGTTCAGGATTTGGGCGACGAGAACATTGAAAAAACATTTGCTTGAAGGCTATACAATAGACAAACAAAGACTGTCCCGCGCTGAAGAAAAATTTGACAAGCTCCGAGAAGCCGTTTTTTTACTGCAGAAAAAATCGGAAAATAATTTGATTGGAGAGAAGGGCAGGGAACTGCTGGATCTTTTGGCCGACTATTCAAAGGCGTTAGCCGCGCTGAAACAATACGGCAAAGAAAAAACAAAACCGGCAAGCCGGACAAAAAGCAAATTTGTTTTGGATTATTGGAAAGTCCGCGAAGCAATAGGAGAGGTTAAAAGGGAAGTAACCCTTAAAAAAGAAGCTGATGATTCTTTCGGCCGGGAAAGAGGCGGCAGGCTCAAAGGCATTTTGGAAAAAATTTATCAAAAGTCCGGAAAAAAGGAAAAATTTCCGTCTTTGGAAGAGAAAGCCTCTTGTCTTTTATATTCCGTTATCAAAGAAAAGCCTTTTTTTGACGGGAACAAGCGCATCGGGTCTTTTTTATTCGTTTATCTTTTGGAAAAAAACGGCAATTTTTGCAAGAGCAGCAAAAAAAGAATAAACGGAGGAGAACTTGCCGTCCTGTCTCTTTTAATCTCTGCGAGCTCTCCGAAGGAAAGAGAAAAAATAATAGGAATTATTATCGGCTTGCTTGCATCCAAGAAAAATTAAAAATGTTTTCTTTTATCGGAATTTTTGCTACAATCCTAAAATAACAAATTAATATATTTTTTATGGCAAAAAGAAAAGGAGCTGTCGGAATTAAAAAAACAAGAAGCGCTTCTCGCCCCCACAAAACCGCTAAAAGGCTGGAAGCGAAAAAAACGATGCTGGAAGAAAAAAAGAAAAAAGGGAAAAGCAAATAGAAGCGAAAAAGACGGGATATTCCCGTTTTTTTATTTATAATTTTTGCCGAGGCATAATTGTTGCCATTTTTTGAATTTGTTATAATAAAAAACAATAAGGGGTTTTTATTAATAATTTTTTTAAAATCAAAACTATGGAAAATGCGCCAAAAGAAACCGCCAAAGATTTGTTTCTTCATCTTTTATCCGCCGCGACTCTCTATTTGAGCGTCATCGGATTTATTACTCTTTGGTGGCAATATATTAATTTTTTATTTCCGGACAAACTTCATATTCAAGGAACGGGAACGGCGGTTTATGAGCCGTTGCTTTGGGCAAATTCAATTTTAGTCGTTACTTTTCCGGTGTATGTTCTTGTTTCTTGGATTATCGGCCGGGACTTTAAAAAGAACCCTTTGAAAAGAGAAGCCGGAGTGCGCAAATGGCTTTGGTATATCACTCTGTTTATTTCGGCAATGACGATTATTATAGATCTTGTGACTTTGGTCTTTAATTTTTTGAAAGGGGATTTAACGACGCAATTTTTTCTAAAGCTGATAGTTATTTTGATTGTTGCAGGGGCGGTATTCGGCTATTATCTTTGGGATCTTAAAAAGAGAAAAGAAGCTTCCGGCAAGCCTAAAAAAGCGGCATGGATTTCAGGAGTGATTATCTTAGTAAGCATTATTTACGGTTTTTTTCTTGTCGGTTCGCCGGCCGAACAGCGCGATTTGCGTTTTGACGAGCAGAGAATAATGGATCTTCAGCAAATTCAGGGATTCGCCATAGAGTATTGGCAGCAAAAAAAAGATCTCCCGCAAAGTTTAAATGAAATGAGCAAGCTGGGATATAGAACGCCGACGGATCCGGAAACAGGGGAAGAATATCAATATATCCCTGCGGGAGAACTCTCTTTTAGAATTTGCGCGAGCTTTAATACGGTTTTTAAGCCAGAACCAGCCGCAAGCAAAATTTTTTATTATTCTCAAAGAGGAGTTAGCACGGTTCCTCAAGATTGGGAGCATGGCATAGGCCTTAGCTGTTTTGATATTACGATTGATAAAGATTTTTATGAAAAAGAAAACGGCATCAGCCCGACGCCAATCAAAGAGTTTCAATAAAAATTTCTGCAACAGGCTCCGCGGCAACGCGGAGCCTGTTTTTATAAATAACGATTATGTGCATAACTTTTTAAGGATTTCTTTGAAATTATTGTATAATAACCTTGAAATTATTTATCAATAAATAAAACCTATTTTTGTTTTAGCCATGAACTATTATCAACAAAAGAAAAAAACAATAAGACTTGTTTTTTTGTGCGCGCTTATAGCCGCCGGCGCGTTTTTTCTAGAAGAAGAAAAATTTTCTTTAGCGGAAACAGATACGACCGTTACGGAAACCGACTCGGCCGTAACAGAAACAGGCTCAACCTCTTTTAGCGAGCCGAGTAATTCTTTTATTTATCCGTCAACAATAGAAGCGGGGGGATCGGTGAAAGTCCAGCTGCAGATTTCCAACGCCTTGGCGGAAATATCTTCAGTGGGGATAAAAGTAATAAGCCCTTCGGGATCTTATTCCGCGGGAATAGAAGAAATGCTTTGCGAGCAGGATTATTGGAGCGGCGACATTTTCATTCCCGGAGATGCCGAGGCCGGAATATGGAAAACGAAAATAATAATTTCTTATGCTACGGGAGAAATTAAGGAATATTTTCCCGATGCCGGATTTACGGTGATTGCCGGAGAAAATTCAACGACCGGAGCCGTTTCGCAAAACAATACCTGCACTTCTTTTGACTATTCCGGATGGTCTTTTTGCCAGGACGGAGAACAAACTAGAACAATAACGGCTTCTTATCCATCCGGATGCCAAGGAGGATATCCGATTTTATTGCAGGCTTGTTCGGATTACATAGACCAAACTTGTTCCGAAGATGTTTGGGCCTGCGAAGAATGGGGATTGTGTATAGACGGATACCAAAAGCGTTTTTGCGAAAAGACTTTAGAATGCGAGAATGTTGAGACTCCTGTTCCGGCGTTTCAGCAAAAATGCGATTCTGCCGCTGTTTCTTACTGCCAATATGCTTTTTCGGATTACGGTCCGTGTGAAAACGGGAAGCAATACAGGAAGATTGTGAGCCGCTATCCGGAAGGGTGCGTTGATAAGCTGACAGAGCCCTTAGAGAGGGAATGTAATTCCGCCGAAACCTTAAAAGAATGCTCTTATGTTTATTCCGCTTGGAGCGAATGCCAAAATGGGATGAGGACAAGGACGATTCTTTCTTCTCCTTCGGATTGCTTGCCCGGGACGCCCGTTCTTAAAGAGGAATGCGGAAATGCGAGAAATTGCGTTGAAGATGATTGGAAATGCGGAGAATGGAGCAGCTGCGTTTCAAGCACGAAACAATACAGGAGCTGTTCGCTGGTTTCCAATTGCATTATTGTTTCCGAAACCAAGCCTCAAATAGCTAGAGAGTGCCTGGCGCTTTCAAGCAGCCAAGGCATTGAAGAAAAAGGAGGGGGCCAGGTTTTCCAAACCGGCCAAAGCCAGGAAACAAATGGAGTTAAAGAGGTCTTAAATACTGATTTGAGCCGAAAAAATTTGGAGGAATATGTCTTATATTCCCGCCAAGACGAGATTATAAAAGAGTGTTTGTCCAAAGGATTAAATCGGCAGGAAGAATGCCGCCGATATTATTTGGAAAAATACGGAAAACCTTTAAAGTGCGAAGGACTAAGTGAAGAAAATTGCGCTTCCTTGATAGACAATTTAATTTTATCTGACCTTAAAAACGCCGTTAATCCGGAAGAAAGCAAAAGCCTTAAGGACTATGGCGGGAAAATAGCAATTATTAATTCCGCAAACAAAACTTTAGTCATTGAAGAAGAGAAAGAAGATCAATCTAGCGGAGAGAAAAAATTTGAGACAAAAGAGATTGCAATCAGCAATTCTCCCTTGGCCCCAACAAGCAAAGAGATGCCGATAATTTTATCAAGCATGGTTGTCCAAGAAAGCCAAAAAATATTATCTCCCGTTGCCGTTGTTTTTGACAGCAATAAAAACGGAATACCGGACGATACTGAAAAAAGAATGAATATCGTTCCTACCGATGTTAAGTTGTTGAAAGAAGAAGAAATATCTTCTTTAAGCGGAGTGGACCAGGCTTTGATTGGCGGCAAGCCCTTGGAGCAGCCTAAATTCAGCTCCGGCTTAAATATAAAAGAATCTTTAACGGTATCTTCGGTTGAAACAATCCAAACCGGCGACAGCCAATCAGGTATTTTGAAACTTCAAGGAAGGGCCGAGCCCAACCAAGTTGTTACTTTGTTTGTTTACAGCGTAATGCCTATTGTTTTAACCGTTAAAGCGGATGATTACGGTAATTGGGTTTACGAGATGGATAAATCTTTGGTTGACGGGAAGCATGAAGTTTATGCGGCCATAAACAACAGCGAAGGCCGAATTATAGAAGCAAGCTTGCCCGCGCCGTTTTTTATCCAAGAAGCTAAAGCCGTCACGCTGGAAGAATTTGCCGGAGGATATGAAGCGTCGGCTGTCCCGGATTCTCCCAGCAGGATGATAAATCTTTATTTGGCCAGCGGAACGGCTTTCATTGTCTTATTGATAGCGGGATTTCTTTTTATAAGAAAAAAAATGGCTTAAAGAACTATGGCAAAAGGATCCAAAATCAAATTTTTACGAGACAATAAGCAAGTTATCTATTCTATAGCTTTGATGGTTTTTATTCCGGGAATAGTTATTCTCAATACCTGGATTTTTTCCGGTTTTTTCAAGGACACGATAGACCAAAGCCTTCAAAACAAAGCAGTGGGAATCGGCCAAACAATCAATGCCGGCCTTATAGACAAGCTGGATTCTCCGGAGGAAATGCAATTGTTTGCGGAGAATTATAAAAGAATGGAAGACTCCGCCAAATCTTTAAATGTTTTTTATAGGGAAGGGGAAAAATTTAAATTGGTGGCCGGTTTGGACAAGGATAAAATAGGCCAAACGGAAGATCTAACGGTTTATGCCATCGCGTGGAACAATAACTGGCCGATTGCGCAGAAAATTTTTGAGAATGGCGAAGTCTATTGGCAAGTAGTAATGCCCTTGGCGGATTCACAGGGAGGCAAAAAAGCCCTGCTTTCAATGGAGCTCTCTGCCGGAATTGTAGATTCTCTTTTACTTATAGTCCTTACCCGATCTTATTTCATTCTAATTGTTACTGTCATCTTGATTATTCTGCTGCTGTTCGTTAATTCCCATCTTTTTGAATATTCAATCCTATACAACAAGATAAAAGAAATAGACGCTATGAAGGACGATTTTATTTCAATGGCTTCTCATGAGTTAAGAACGCCGGTTTTGGCGATTAAAGGATATGCCTCTCTTATAATGGAGGAACAGGAGAAAAAACCCGTGAGTAAAGAAGTGCAGCATTATACATCAACGATCAGCTTGTCGGCGGACAGGCTTAGCTTGCTGGTGGAAGATCTTTTGGATGTTAGCCGCATAGAGCAGGGCAGAATGAAGATAGATTTGCAAAAAGCGGATACTTGGCCTCTTGTAAAGGAAACCGTTGAAGAATTGAAAGTCCAAGCCGACGCCAAAGGGCTGGTTTTGGAGTGCGCCCTGGAGGACGGAGCCAAATCAATGGTTAATATTGATAAAGACAGATTTAAGCAAGTCTTAATAAACATTATCGGCAATGCGATTAAATACACTCCCAAAGGGAAAGTGGAGATTTTGGTTAAAAACGGAAAAGATAAAAATTTGTTGGTGACAGTAAAGGACACGGGAGTAGGAATGACGGCCAAAGAAAGATCGCGCCTTTTTGAAAAATTCTACCGCATCAGGAAAAGCGAAACAAAAGAAATTCTCGGCACCGGCCTGGGCTTGTGGATCACAAAACAAATAGTTGAGTTAATGAAAGGGAGTATAGCGGTTGATTCAATAGAAAATGTCGGCAGCCAATTCACAATAGAGCTGCCTTTGGCTGAAGAGCCTTAAAAACTCGCACAGGTGCCACCTGTGCAAAAACTCGCACAGGTGCCACCTGTGCAAAAATCTGCACAGGTGCCACCTGTGCAGATTTGGGGGGGCGGTTGGGTTATGCTTTGCCATGGTGGCTGCGGTGTTAACCGGATGGTGCTGTTTCAAAAGATTACCGGCTCCTTATCCAATTATTTATACATAATTTCTTTCGGAAAGGCAGCTCTAGTTCTGCCATCGTATATTTTTTGACAATATTGTTTTTTTCTATTATAAAAATGAAGCGGGCAAGTCGGTCCGCAATGCTTTTTTAAATACCAAACCTTTTTAATAAAAAGATTTGGAAAAATATGGAAGTAAAAAGAATAGACCGGCAGTTAATCACCGAGGCTCTTTCTCTTGCGAGAGAAAGCAAAAGGAGAAGACATCTGATCCTTTTGCATAAGCAGAAGAAAGGGGAGCGTATGACTGTTATGATTAATGCTTTTCTTCCCGGAACGTATGTGCGGCCCCATCGCCATAATGATGAATATGAGACAGAAGTGTTTAATCTTTTGAAAGGCAGGGCTTTTATTTTGATTTTTGATAACAGCGGCAGCATTGATTACGAGAGATCTATGATGGCTGACAGGGACCGCAGAGATTTAGGGATTTCAATAGAGGCGGGAATTTGGCATAGTGTCATTGTGCTGGAGCCGGCAGTTTTACTGGAGGTGAAAAGCCATCGCAATGGCTACGATGAAAAAACAGACAAGGAATTCGCTCCATGGTCGCCAAAAGAAGGGACGGGTGAAGCTGAAAAGTATTTGAAAGAAATGACAAAAAAATTAAAATCTTTGATCTAATTCAAAGATAAAAAATCGCTTTTTAGCAAAGCGATTTTTTTGCGGGAAAAATCATGGAGAAAGCTCTTCCAAAAATAAAAGAAATATTATATTATTCAGACATTAAAAAGAAGGCTGTCCGTTGTTAATTATTCTAAAAGAAACACTCCTTTGTCTTTCATGGAGTTTTTATTTTAATAATGGCTGGAGAAAAAAACCAAAATATTAGAGATAAAGGGATTTTACTGATTATTACCGGCCCGAGCGGAGTGGGCAAAGATACGGTAATTTCCGAGTTTTTAAAGAGAAACCATGGATTTAAAAAACTGGTAACCGATACCAGCCGCTTGCCCAGGGCCGGAGAAACGCAGGGGAAAGATTATAATTTTTTTACCCGCGAGAAATTTCTGCAAAGAGTAAAGCAAAAACTTTATTTGGAGCATGTGGAAGTGAGGCCTAACGAATACAAAGGGACGAGCAAGGAAGCAATTCAAGGAATTTTCTTAGGGAAGAATATTATTTGGAAAATTGACGAGTATTCCGGAGCGCATACGAAAGAAATATTCAAAAAGGCGATGCCTGAAAAAGTTAAAGAAATAAATGCTAAAACTTTAACGATTTATATTGCGCCTGAAGAATGGAGCCAATTAAGAGAGCAATATTTTGCCAGGGAAAGCGAAGCCAATCAGGAATGGTTCTTGATTAAATTAAAGAGAGATAAAAAGATGTGGGGTCTCTATCGTAAAAAGTTTGACAGAATTATAGTAAACAGAAGAAACAGAATCAAGGAAACAGTCAGGGAAATGGAGAGGATTATAATGGAAAAACAGAAAAAAGGAATAAAGAAATAAAAAGAAGGAAAAATTTTTGCCGCCTTGACAGGGGCTTTTTTTATTTCAAGGCAGCCGGTCAAAAAAATGATTTAATTTTTGCTTCTTTTTTGATATTATTAAAATATGGCAAAAGGGATTTTTTATTGGGGCGCTAGATTTTTGGCGATTGCCTATGTTTTTTTTCTCGCTTCTTTCTCGTTGGATATTTTCAAGGAAGGCTCTTCATTTGCGGAAGCCGCAGCGGACATCTTAGCCCATAATATTCCAAGCTTATTTTTTGTTCTCTTGCTGGCGATTGCTTGGAAAAGGGAAGACATCGGAGGATTGCTGTTTGTTGCCAGTTCTTTTTTTTGGTTATTATTCTTTGTGGGCAGTCCGGCCGGCGCAATTTTCAATCCTGTTTCTTTGCCTCCGATTATAATAGGATTGCTGTTTATATTAAGCTTTAAAAATAAAAAAGAAAAATTATAAATATTTTTGAATTATGGAATTTAACCAATACCAAGAAGAAGCCCGCAAAACCGCTATTTATCCCGGACAGGGGAGCAATTATATTTATCCGGTCTTGGGCCTTGTCGGAGAGGCAGGAGAAGTGGCCGAAAAAGTTAAAAAAATCATCCGTGACAGCAACGGCGATATTTCTGAAGAAAAAAAAGCGGATATTGAAAAAGAACTGGGCGATGTTTTATGGTATCTTGCCAATTTTGCCGAGGAATTGGGAATTAGATTAGAGGATATAGCCGAAAAAAACATAGAAAAATTAAAATCGCGCCAGGAAAGAGGCAAGCTTCATGGGAGCGGCGATAACAGATAAAAAAATGGAGAAATCAACGAAGAAAACCCTTTATATTTTTTTATTTGTTTTTTTAGGCATAGAGCTTCAGTTTTTAGCCTATTTTTTAATAGAAGCCGGCCACATTTCTTTAATGAACAGCAATCCTCAAAAATACGGTTTTGGGCAATCTTTGGCTTGGTGGATTTTCGCTTATAAGGCGGGCGCTGCGGTTTTTTTCTTTTTGGGCGCGGTTTTCGGATTTTTTCAGGGAAAAAATTGGTGGAACATTATTTACGAAAAGGGGGACGCGCTTCGGCGGAGAAAAAGCCTTTATAAAAAATGGCGTTTAACCCTGGAAAGGTTTTTTAATTTTATCAGCAGGAATTATATTGAAGTAAAAAACTTTAAGTCCGGATCGGAGGAAATTGATACCGTTTGCGTCGGGCCTACCGGTATTTTTACGATAGAGATTAAAGACCACAAAGGCATCCTCGCTTATTATAACGGACATCTTTTGGTTGAGGGGCGCAGGATGAAAAAAGATTTTATCGGCAAAGCCCAAAAGCAGGCGGCCTTTTTGAGCGATTTTATTTCGGAAAAGCTTGGGAAAAGATATTTTGTAGTTCCGATGGTCGTTTTTCCGAAGGCGGATGTTGACGAATCAATGAATTTTAGAAAGGACGATGTTTGGGTGGGAGATAAGGGCTTTCAAGATTATGTTATTAAAAAAAGCAATTATTCCATTCCCAAAAAAGAAGTTTTGAAAATAGTGGAATTTTTAAAAGAAGAAAAAATAAAAAATGGAGAGAAGGGAAACTGAAGATCAAAAATACAATGTGGCTGTTGTGGGTGGCGGTCCGGCCGGGATGATGGCCGCCATTAAGGCGGCGGAAGCGGGCGCAAAAACAATCCTAATTGAAAAAAATGCCAGGCTTGGGAAAAAGCTTCTTTTGTCTGGAAACGGCCGATGCAATTTGTCCAATGCGGAAGTTGATTTGAGAAAGCTAACGAGCCGTTACGGGAAGAACGGCTCTTTTCTTTACCACGCCTTGTCCGTTTTCGGTCCGAAGGAAGCGGTTTCTTTTTTTAAAGAAATTGGAATTGAAACAAAGGCAGAAAAAACTCGGAAAATTTTTCCGGTCAGCGGAAAAGCCGAAGACGTCTTGAACGCCCTTATCAAAGAGCTGAAAAGAAAAAAAGTTTTTATTTTACGCGGAGCGGAAGCGGAAGATATTGTCTGTGAAAAAGGGCTGATTAAAAAAATTGTTTTAAACATAGGAGAAATAAGCGCTGATAAATATATTTTTTGCACCGGCGGGAGATCTTACCCCTCAACCGGATCCGATGGAAAAGCGTTTGAATTGATTAAAAAAACCGGCCATAGCGTCAAAAATCTTGAGCCGGCGCTGGTTCCCGTAGAAACAAAGGAAAAATGGACGAAGGCTTTGCAGGGAGTTGCGCTAGGGGACGCGAGAATAATTATCCGGCAATTCGGAAAAAAGATTAAAACCTCAAAAGGGGGGCTTCTTTTTACCCATTTCGGATTAAGCGGGCCCGTTATTCTTAATCAAAGCCGCCTTATAGGCGAGCTGTTAAAGTCTGGAGAAGTTAAAATTTCCATAGATATAAGCCCTTCTTTATCTTGCGAGCAAATTGAAAATATAATCAAAGGAGGAGTTAAAAGCCGCCCGAACGAAAAATTGAAAAATTTTTTGGCTGACTTTATGCCTCGCAAAATGGCGCTGGTAATGATCGGAACAATAGATTTGGACCCAAACAAAGAAGCGGGCAGCTTGTCTAAGGAGCAGAAGAAAAAAATAGCCTTCTTACTGAAGAGGATAGATTTAACCGTTTTTTCTCTTTTGGGATTTGATATGGCTATGGCTACTGCCGGCGGCGTTTTATTGAAAGAAATAGACGACAAAACAATGAGATCAAAAATTATAAATAATTTGTTCTTTGCCGGAGAAATTATTGATATTGACGGCGAGACGGGAGGGTTTAATTTGCAAAACTGCTGGAGCACCGGTCATTTGGCCGGACAAAGCGCTGTTAGCTTTTAGGAGCATATAGGGGTGAATTTGACAAAATAATAAAAATATAATATAATTCTTTTGTTATTAATTTGAGATTATATTTTTTTAAAAAAAGCGAAACTTTTCTTTGTTAAAAATATTCAATCTCACGCCTTAAGCGAAGCTGTTTCTTTGCTAACCCATTAAAGGATTAACGGAGGCAACAAGCTTAGATGCGGCAAAGCCGTAACTCAACGAGGTTGAATATTCCGGCCGGGAGCCGGGCTGTTATTCAGAGTTAACAAAAAAAAGCTTCGTTTTTTTATTTGCTTTGAAAGAGCGTTTTTTGCGGGCTTGAAAGAGCCGGCAATCCGCGCAAGGGCGGGTTAAAAAGCTAAAAATAATTTATGCAGAGAAGATCATTCTCCAAAAATAATTACAAAAAATCCAGTTCTCGCTTCGGAAGCAAAGGCGGTTTTAAAAAAGGCGGTTCTTTCGGGCGCGGTTTTTCCGGCAAACAAAAGAGATTCTTTAGCGGCAAATTGGATATCGCCGGATTTATCCAAAAAAGCCAGGCAGAAATAAAAAATCATCCCGTAAAAGAAGAAGTCTACAAGCCTTCTTCCAGCTTTTCTGATTTTAAAATAGAAAATAGTTTAAAAAATAATATTTTAAAGAAAGGCTACAAAGACCCCACTCCAATCCAAGACCAAGCTATTCCTCTGCTTTTACAAGGAAAAGATATGGTGGGGATCGCCAATACCGGACAAGGGAAAACAGCGGCTTTTTTAATCCCTGCGATTAATAATATTCTTTTGAATCGCGAGAACAAAACAATAATTATCGTTCCGACCAGAGAATTGGCTTTGCAAATTGAAAAAGATTTCAAAGACCTTAGCGCGGGCTTAAGAGTGTTTGCCGTAACTTGTATCGGCGGCGCCGGAATTAGAAACCAATTTTACGGCTTAAGAAGAGGGTATGATTTTATTATCGGCACTCCGGGCAGAATTAAGGATCTAGTTCAAAGAAAAGCTTTGGATATGTCTAAAATAAAAACAGTGGTCTTGGACGAGGCGGACAGGATGCTTGATATGGGCTTTGTTGAAGATATTAATTTTTTGTTAAGCAAAACTCCGGCAAGCAGACAGACGCTTTTTTTCTCAGCGACTTTTCCAAGCGCCATAGAGAAATTGGCAGGCAGATTTACCAAAAATCCTATTAAGATTTCAGTCAAGACAAGGGAAACGCCTTTAAGCATCTCCCAGGAAGTTGTTAGAACCGGAGGAAACAACGGCAAAAAAATGGATAAGCTGTGCGAATTATTGGCCGGAGAAGATTTTAGCAAGGTTCTTATTTTCGGCAAAACCAAATGGGGAGTGGAAAATCTTTCCGAAGATTTGGCCGGGAGAGGATTCAAGTCAGAATCAATTCATGGAGGAAAAACTCAATCTAAGAGGCAGAAAGCTTTGAATTTTTTCAAGGCAAACCAAATTAAAGTCTTGGTGGCTACTGATGTGGCGGCTAGGGGACTGGACATTGACAATGTTACTCATGTTATTAATTACGACCTTCCTGCCACTTACGACGACTATGTCCATCGCATCGGCAGAACCGGAAGGGGGCAAAACAAAGGAAAAGCCATCACGTTCATTTAATAATCTGCAAATTTTCAAAAATCGCCTAAAAGGCGATTTTTTGATAAAATTTGAATGAAGGAAACCAAAAAAATAAAATGTTTTTCAGCAAAGAACCTAAAAAGAAAAAAATATTTAAAGCAGCGTTTTTCGCGTTTTTTTTAGCGGCGGCAGGACTGTCTTTTTTTATTGCAATGAATTTGGAAATTGTTAAATTCTCCAAAGAATATTTATACAGCGATTGCAATTTAATTCCAAAATCTCAAGCGGTTATTATTTTAGGGGCAAAAGTTCAAAAAGGCGGGAGCTTAAGCGATATGTATAAAGACAGAGCGGACGCGGCGATAGAAATTTACAGGAAGGGCAAGGCGGAAAAAATAATTGTCAGCGGAGATCATGGCGGCAAAGAATATGACGAAGTCAATGCGGCAAAAAAATATCTTTTGGAACAGAATATTCCCGCAAAAGACATATTTTTAGATCATGCCGGTTTTGATACTTATGACAGCCTTTACCGCGCGCGCGATATTTTTCAGGTTGAACAATTAATAATTTCCACGCAGGACTTTCATCTGTCGCGAGCGGTTTACATAGCGAGAAAATTGGGAATAGAGGCTTTTGGCATCAGGGCGGATAGACATATTTACGGCGGCGAGAATTTTTATCAAGCGAGGGAGGCTTTGGCAAGAATTAAGGCGCATGTTGAAGTTTTCTGCCAAGCCAAGCCGAAATTTTTAGGAGAGCCAATCCCGATTACCGGCAGCAGCCAGCCGAGCTGGGACGAGTGATTAAGAAAAAGCGGAGTTATTCACAAGGCTAAATCTTTTTTTTATGATAAAGTTATAAAAAGCCAAAGATTTAAATTAAAAAACCATTAATTGTTATTTCTTGCTATAAGTATTTAGCAGGGGAGAATGGTTTTAACAGGCGAATTTTGGCGTTTAAGACGCCAATGCCAAGATTATGAAAGTATTAATTGTTGACGATGACAAATTCGTACAAGCAGTCTATAAATCAGGCTTTATCAAAGAGCGGATAGAGGTGGATTTGGCGCAAGACGGAGAGGAAGGATTGGAAAAAGCAAGAAAAGCTATCCCTGATCTTATTTTGCTTGATCTTATTATGCCCCGTTTGGACGGTTTTGATTTTTTGGAAGAAGCAAAAAAAGATCCGGCCTTGAAAAAAATACCGGTTATCGTTTTTTCGGTCTTAAGCCAGCAGTCTGATATTGATAAAGCTTTGGAGCTGGGAGCTTTTAAGTATATGGCAAAGGATATTTATATGCCCAACCAAATAATAGAAGAGGCAAAAAAAATGCTTTTTAAAGGATAATCCTATGGAAGAGGAATCTCCACAACTGAAAACTCTTCTAGTGGACAGCGGCTTGATAAGCTCCGACAGATTTTCTTTGGCTGAAAAAAAGGCGAAAGAAGCCAACATCGGCCTTAGCGAATATTTGGTTGAAGAAGGACTGATTTCCGATGAACATTTGGGCCGAATAATAGCCGATCATTTTCGTTTTCCTTTCGTTGATTTAAAAAGGCAGGTAATACCTCAAGAAATTGTGTCTATTATTCCGGAATTGGTGGCAAGAAGCCAGCAGATTATTGTTTTTGACAGGACGAACAAGGGACTAAGCGTTGCAATGGCCGATCCTTCAAATTTTGAAATGATAGAATGGCTTAGAAAAAAAACTAGAGAAAAAATTGTCGCTTACTATGCCACGGCCAAAGACATAAAAGATGCTTTTAGAAGCTATCAAAAAGATATCGGCAAAACATTCAACGAATTGATCCAAGAGCAGGCGAATTTGGCCAAAAGCAAAAAAGCGAAAGCCGAAGAGCTTCCGATTATTAAGATAGTTGATATGATCGTCAAGTATGCTTACGAAAACAGAGCTTCGGATATCCATATAAGCCCCATGGAGACCGGCACGCAAGTGCGCTTCAGAATTGACGGTATTTTGCATAATGTTCTTGTTTTGCCCAAAGACATTCACGGTTTGATCATTACCCGCATTAAAGTTATGGCCAAGCTTAGGACAGACGAGCATTTTTCCGCTCAAGACGGAAAGTTTTCTCTGAAAATAGAAAATGAAAAATTTGACATCAGGATTTCAATTGTGCCGATTACGGAAGGAGAAAATGCGGTTATGAGGCTCCTTTCTTCAAAAGCGAGAAGGTTCAGCTTGGACGGTCTTGGCTTTTCCGATTCTGATTTTGAAAAAATAAGGAGCGCGGCGGCAAAGCCTTACGGAATGATATTGTCCACCGGCCCGACCGGATCCGGAAAAACAACCACTCTCTACGCTGTTTTAGAAATTTTAAACCATCCGGATGTAAATATTTGCACGATAGAAGATCCCGTTGAATACGAGATAGAAGGAATCAGCCAAATACAAGTAAACAATAAAAAGAATTTGACCTTTTCCCAAGGGCTTCGCTCAATTGTCCGCCAGGATCCTGATATTATTATGGTCGGAGAAATCCGCGACAACGAAACGGCGGGAATTGCCATCAATTCGGCTATGACCGGACATTTGGTCTTGTCCACCATGCATGCCAATACCGCGGCCACCAATATTCCCCGCTTGATGGATATGGGAATTGAGCCATTTTTGGTTTCTTCATCCGTCAATATCGTTATAGGCCAAAGGCTGGTCAGAAAAATTTGCACCAAGTGCCGGGAGAGCTATCAAGCCACAAAAGAGGAGTTGAAGAAAAAAGGAGTTCCTGAATTTTTGATTGAAAGGATTTTTAGAAATAAAAAATTTATAAGGCTCTATAGGGGAAGAGGATGCAACTCTTGCGTTAATACGGGATATTTCGGCAGGGTGGGTATTTTTGAGGCTTTGGAAATGAGCGATAATATTCAAAAATTAATTATCCGAAAAGCCACAGCGGACGAAATACAGGATCAAGCGGTAAAAGAAGGAATGACGACTATGCTTGAAGACGGAGCGGAAAAAGCTTTAAGGGGAATTACCACGATAGAAGAAGTTATCCGCGCCGCTTGGGAATAATTATTATAACCAATAAATATGTTTCTAAATAAAGTATCTTCTCTTGATAAAATTCTTTTCGCCAAGGATCTTTCCTTGATGGTGAAGTCCGGATTGCCGATTAGGGAAGCTGTTTCCGTTATCAGGGAGCAGACGGATAGCAAATATTTTAGAAAAGTCCTTGACGATATTATCAAAAACGTAAATAACGGACAGCCCCTTTCTTACGCTCTTTCGCTTTATCCGAATATTTTTGACAGCCTTTATGTCAATATGATTAAAGTGGGAGAAGAATCCGGATGTCTTGAAGAAAATTTGAATTATTTAATCCTGCAAATTGAAAAAAGCCAGTCTTTGCAAGGCAAAGTTAAGGCAGCCATGGTTTATCCCGCCTTTATTTTGGGAGCGGTTTCTATTTTGGGCTTTGCCCTTATCCGTTTTGTCCTGCCGGAAATTCTTCCCGTTTTTAGCAGCCTTAAAATTGAATTGCCATTGATGACGAGGATTTTAATTTCTTTTACCAATTTTTTGGAAAACTACGGATTGTATCTTCTTATAGGCATAGTTTTTTTTGTTTTTATTATCAGTTTTATCGTCCGGCTTAGGCCGATTAAATTCTTAATACATAAAATAACCTTAAAAGTTCCCATTTTCGGTTCCATTGTCCGCAATGTCAATCTTGCTTATTTTAGCCGCACATTGGGGCTTCTTCTGAAAAGCGGAATGCCGATAGTCAGCGCTTTGGAAATAATTCAAAAGACCTCCGGTAATTTGGTTTTTCAGTCGGAAATAAAAAAATTATCAAGCGAGACGAAAAAAGGAAAATTGCTGTCTGATTATTTGAAAAGCCGTCAGAATATTTTTCCGAAAATGACTTCAAGAATAATAGGAGTGGGAGAAAGGACAGGCAGGCTGGAGGAGACTCTTCTTTATCTTGGTGAATTTTATGATATTGAAGTTGACCGAACCACAAAACAGCTTTCATCAATTATAGAGCCTGTTTTGCTGATTATAATAGGCTTAACTGTTGGCGTAATATCTTTAGGAATTATTTCCCCGATTTATGAAATTACTCGCGGATTGGAAGTCTAAAAAAGGATTTTCCCTTACAGAGGTCGTAATTGTTTTGGGAATTTTTATGATAATCGCAGGATCTTCATTTCCCTTGATGATGAATTTTTATAAGAGCAAGCAGATTAAATCCGTTTCTGAAGGATTGGTTCAAGCTTTTAGAAAAGCTCAAATGAAAGCCATAACAGGAGAAGAAGATTCAGCGTTTGGAGTCAAGATATCGGAAAGCCAATATACCGTTTTCAAAGGGAGCGCTTATTCGGATAGAGATCAAGCCTTTGACGAGATTGCCGGCTTTCCGCAGGATCTTTTGGTGGAATTTTCAGAGAGTGATCTGTCAGAAATATATTTTAGCAGAATAAGAGGAATTCCTTCCGTTACTGGAACAATAGATTTGTCCGTTGGAAATAAAACGGAAAGAATAACAATTAACGATATAGGGAGAATAAACTTTGGAAGAGTGGAAACAACTGGATCTGCTTTGCCCGAGACCACAGAACTCTTAACTTCAGCCTCCCAAAGTTCGTGGACAAGCAGCTATGCTCCATACAGGACTTACTATGAAGATTCCATCGCTCAATCCATTTATCTCAAATCCGACCTGGAGGAAGCCGGGATAAGCGGACCCGTAGAAATTACCGAAGTTTGCTTGTATTGTTCTGAAACGCCAGGCCGGGATATCGCCAATATGAGGATAAAAATGAAAAATACCGCGGCAAGTTCTTTATCTTCTTTTGACACCTCCGGCCTGACAGTCGTTTACGGCCCGGCCAGCTATGTAAAACCGGTTGCCGGGGAATGGAAATGCCACACCTTGGACACTCCTTTCACTTGGGACGGAACCAGCAATTTGCTGGTGGAAGCCTACAGAAATGACGACGACTGGACCAGCGGAGGAGGCAACTATGTCCGTAATACCGGCAGCGGCCGGACTTATGCCGGATACTGCGACAGCTGTTCAGGCTGCGGACCGGGACAGGATTGCTACAGTCCAAGCCAGCGACGCTCCTTCTCTTATGTGATGAGCATCAAGCTTACTTATATTCCTCAAGATTAATATCCGTGATTTAAATAATTTATGGCCGATAAAGAAAAAGGATACAGCTTAATAGAGCTTATGATCGCTATGGGCGTGCTTGCCTTGTCTGTTTCGGCTATCACTTTTTTAACACTGGATTCTTATATCTCTCTTAGATCGGGACAAGAAGAAACAAGAGCCGTTTTTTTGGCTCAAGAAGGGCTGGAGGCCGCTAGAGCTATCCGTGACGATAATTGGGACAGTATTTCCAGCGGCAGCCATGGATTGGCTTTTGTTTCCGGAAAGTGGCAATTTTTCGGAGAAGAAGAAAATATTTCTGATAAGCTTAGCGGCGGAACAAGAAAAATAGAAGTGGAACAGATAGATGAAGAAAGAAAAAAAATTACTTCTTCTATCTTTTGGGACTTTAGCTCTTCTCGTCCGCGAGAAGTTTCTTTAAGCACTTATTTTTCCAATTGGAGGCAAACCATCGGTTGCGCCGAATACTGCATTTCCGAAGACTATCTAGGAGGAGTCTGCCGGCAGGATTCCGATCAATGTGTTGATAACGGCGAAATTTACGCTTCTGAAGGAGACTCTTATTGTTCCGGTCCGCCTGATATCAGCTGTTGTTGCGAATCTTTGGTAACAATAACCAGTTGCGCCGAATATTGCGTTTCCGAAGGCTATTCGGACGGAGTTTGCCGGAGAAATTCCAGGGCGTGCAGCCGCAACGGAGAAATATATTCTTTGGGAGGAGATGATTATTGTTCGGCACCTAGGACTAGTTGCTGCTGTGATCCTTAATTTATGAAAAGAAAATCAGGGCAATCAGCCTTTACCATAATTGAATCAATGATTTATATCAGCATAGCGGCTGTTGTCTTAAGCTCTCTTTTTAATTTTGCATGGCAGATTATTTATGCGAATATAAAAGCGCAGGCGGTTAGAGAAGTCCAACAAAACAGCCGTTTCGCTATGGAAAAAATTTTTGAAGTCGTTTTGTCTTCCAATGATATAATAACTCCAGCAAATCAAGGAGACTATGGGCCATCCCTTTCTTTAGGAATGGAAGACGATTCTTTGAATCCGACAGTCATAGAAATTTCAAACGGAAAATTGCTTTTAACTCAAGGATTGAACGGGCCTTATGAAATCACAAATGACGGGGTTGAGGTTTTAAGCTTGGTTTTTACGAATGCTTCTTACTCTTTGGAAAAAGAAACGGTTCGCGTGCAAATGTCAATTAAGTCTAAAAATCAATCTCAATTAATATACTACGATGCTTCACTTGACTCGGAAGGGACAATTTCCTTGCGTAAATAACGGCGGATATATAGCTTTGATCTCGGTGCTTATTATTTGCGCCGTCCTTTTAATGATAGTTGTGAGTTTTGGCCTTTCAAGCATTGATGAAGTCAAGACGGGAATTCAGGAAGAGCAATCATGGCAGGCTTACAATTTTTCAAATTTATGCGCCGAGGACGCCTTGATGAAACTAAGGAGAGATATTGATTATGCAGGGGATCAAACATTAATTTTTGAAAGCGGGGATTGCTATATTTTTCCCGTTGAAGGTTCAGGCAATAACGACAGGATAATAAAAACTCGGGGAACCTCGGGTAATCAGATTAAGAAAGATGAAATTTGGATCAGCCAAGTTAATCCTTCGCCGGAATTGCTTTATTGGAAACAATCAAGCGGTTCTTCTAGGACCACAGAACTCTTAACTTCAGCCTCCCAAAGTTCGTGGACAAGCAGCTATGCTCCATACAGGACTTACTATGAAGATTCCATCGCTCAATCCATTTATCTCAAATCCGACCTGGAGGAAGCCGGGATAAGCGGACCCGTAGAGATTACCGAAGTCTGCTTGTATTGTTCTGAAACGCCGGGCCGGGATATCGCCAATATGAGGATAAAGATGAAAAATACCGCGGCAAGTTCTTTATCTTCTTTTGATACCTCCGGCCTGACAGTCGTTTACGGCCCGACCAGCTATGTAAAACCGGCTGCCGGGGAATGGAAATGCCATACCTTGGACACTCCTTTCACTTGGGACGGAACCAGCAATTTGCTGGTGGAATCCTACAGAAATGACGACGACTGGACCAGCGGAGGAGGCAACTATGTCCGTAATACCGGCAGCGGACGGACTTATGCCGGATACTGCGACAGCTGTTCTGGCTGCGGACCGGGACAGGATTGCTACAGTCCAAGCCAGCGACGCTCCTTCTCTTATGTGATGAGCATCAAGCTTACTTATATTCCTCAAGATTAATATTTGCTATAATAGAAAAATTAAAGAGAAATCA
>JAQTVQ010000009.1:0-8016 GCA_028706715.1 Minisyncoccota bacterium
TTTTTATTCCCTCTTCTAGATCCACTTCTGCTTCAAAGCCTAAAATATTTTTGGCTTTTTGGGTATCGGCCAAAGTTTCGTAAACATAGTTTTTTAAAGGATTTTCTTTGTATTCCGGTTTTATATCCGTCCCGAGAATTTTATTAAGAGTGTCAATCAATTCATTAAGGGTATAGCAACGGCCTTTGCCAAGGTTAAAAACATCGCAAACAATATCAGAGTTCATCCCCATTATAAATCCCCTGACTATGTCGCCGACATAAGTAAAATCTCTTGTTTGGGTTCCGTCGCCGTAGATCATAGGGCTTCTTCCGGCCTTAATATCCCATAAGAATTGCGAAACCAAATTGGCAAAAGTTTTTTTAGCTTCTTCGTGGGGGCCGTAAACGCTAAAAAACCTGAATCCTACGGATTTAATCCCATAAAAATCGTTATATAGCTTAGCCAGCCTTTCCATAGCATAACGCGCTTCGGTATAAAAATCTTTGACCGGCACGGACAGATCTTCCGTAAAAGGAGGCTTGTGGCCGTTATAAACAGATGAGGAGGAAGCGTAAACAACTTTGCAATTTTCTCTTTTTGCCAGCTCTAATATTTTTATAAATTCATTAATTGCTTCTCCTACAAAATAAGGGTTTTCCCTGTAAAGCAAAGTGGTGGAGGGAATTCCCAAATGGTAAATTCCTTCAACCCCTTTCAGGTCTTCCATTTCCAAAATTTCCATTACCGGAGCATGGATGAATTTAATTTTGTCTTTAAACTCGGACATATTGTCCGCGCTTCCGGTGGAAAGATTATCAACCATGATTATCTCATGGCCTTGTTTTACCAATTCCTCGGTTAAATTTGAGCCTATAAAGCCGGCTCCGCCTGTAATAAGTAATTTCATATAATTTAAATAAACCATTTTTTTAATAAAAAATCAATCATTAAAAATGTTTGAATTTTAACCGATTTTGTGGTTTAATATGACAATCGCCCCCGTAGTTTAATGGATAAAATACGAGCTTGCGGAGCCTGCGATAGAGGTTCGATTCCTCTCGGGGGCACAACTGAAAAATTTTCAAATTCTAAATTTCAAATTTCAAATTATAAGATTTGAATTTTTTGGCTTCCAAACAGCCGGCTAGCTCTCTGCTTGCCGGCAGGCATAACCGCCAGCATTGCAGATATTTCTTATATTTGTTCGCCCTCCAAAAAAGATGAACTCGCCTAAAGGCGGTTTTTTTTGTTTTAAATTTGGTTCGCTGGACGGATTTTTGGTAAAGTTAAGGCGATGAATTTTTCAACGCCGGCGCAAGAACTCCCCCGCATCGGAACGATCTATCAGCAACGGTTAAAAAAACTGGGAATAAAAACCTTGGGCGATCTTTTGTTCTATTTTCCGGAACGATACGAAGATTTATCTAGAATCAAAAAAATAAAAGATATTAAAATAAATGAAGAGGCGTGCCTGATAGCCGATGTAATGGAAATCAATCAGGAAAAGAGCTGGAGGAAAAAAATGTCCATAACCAAAGCTTTTGTCCAAGACGATTCCGGAATCATTCAAATTGTTTGGTTCAACCAGCCTTATTTGTCCAAAAGCATCAGAAAAGGAAACAAGCTTTTATTAAACGGCAAAATAGCCATTGGAAAGGAAGGAGCGTATTTAAGCTCTCCCTCTTATGAAAAAATCAATTCTGAAAAAGAACTCAACCTTAGCGATGCCGTTCACTTGGGCCGGATTGTCCCGATTTACGCCGGGACTCAAGGACTGTCCTCCCGCTGGCTAAGATATATTTTAAAACCATTGCTTTCCGCTTTCAAAAACAAAATTCCGGAAACTTTGCCAAAAAAAATATTGGATAAGCATGGATTGCCAGGGTTGGAAGAAAGCCTTTGGCAAATTCATTTTCCAGACTCTATAGAATCGGCGGAATCGGCAAAAAAAAGGTTCCTGTTTGAGCAGCTCTTTTTTATTTCCCTGTCCACTCTCCAAAAAAAGATAAAGCTGCTGGAAACCAAAGCCCCTTCTTTCCCGGCCAATCTTCCTTTGATTAAAAAATTTTTAAAAGGCCTCCCCTTTCAGCTTACCGAAGCTCAAAAAAAGGCTGTTTGGGAAATATTGCAAGATTTGGAAAAAAATTATCCGATGAACCGCCTGCTCCAAGGAGATGTCGGATCCGGGAAGACCGTTGTCGCCGCCGTAGCCGCAATCAATATAATCAAAGCAAAAGGCCAAACAGTGATCATGGCCCCGACGGAGATTTTAACCAAGCAGCACTTCCAAACTATTTTCAATTTTTTTAAAGATTTCAATGTTAATATAGGAATTTTAACCGGCAAAACCGATAAATTTTACTCAAAAAAATTAAAATCAGACACAATAGAAGTCTCCCGCCAAAAACTTTTAAAAATGGTTTCTGACGGAAAAATAGATATCCTTGTCGGCACGCAAGCCTTAATCGTCCCCTCCAGAAAAAAAAGCGCCGAAAAAAACAAAGTTAAATTTAAAAATCTCGGAATGGTGGTTATAGACGAGCAGCACCGCTTCGGAGTTAAACAGCGCGCGGTTTTGGCCGGAGCTTTGCCCGGGCAGCCCATTCCTCATTTTCTATCAATGACTGCCACTCCTATCCCCCGCAGCCTGGCTCTAAGCATTTGGGGAGACTTGGACATTTCCGTCATCAACCAAATGCCCAAAGGCCGCAAAAAAATTATTACCGAGATCGTTGAACCGGATCGCCGCAAAAAAATATATGATTTTATAAGAAAAGAAGCGAAAGAAGGAAAGCAAACTTTTATAATTTGTCCTCGCATTGAGCCGAAAGATCCGGAAGAACAAAAAAAATCAAACTGGTTTGAAAAAATAGAGATGAAAACCGTTAAGGAAGAATACGAAAAGCTGTCTAAAGAAATTTTTCCGGACTTAAAGATGGAAATGCTGCACGGCAAAATGGCTCCCAAAGAAAAAGATTTGATAATGAAAAATTTTAAAAAGAAAAAATTTGATATTCTAATCTCAACTTCCGTCGTTGAAGTCGGAATAGACATTCCCAACGCAACGGTTATCGCCATTGAAGGAGCCGACCGCTTCGGCCTCGCCCAGCTGCATCAATTCAGAGGACGCGTCGGCCGAGGAGATTTTCAATCTTATTGCTTCCTTTTTTCCGATTCCGGAGCCAAAAAAACAAACCAAAGATTAAACGCTTTGGCAAAATACGACGACGGATTCAAGCTGGCGGAAATGGATTTAAAAATCCGCGGACCGGGAGATTTTTTTGGAGTCAAGCAGTGGGGGCTTCCCGATTATGCCATGGCCGCGCTAAAAGACGTTGAGCTGGTAAGCATCGCCAAAGAATCCGCCAAAGAAATTATCAAAGGAGATCCTTCTCTCAAAAAATATCCTATCATCAAAAGAAGGCTGGAAGGGTTTGAGGAAAACGTCCACCTGGAATAAGGTAAAATTTTTAGGCTTTTGATTTTTGATTTTTGCGGCTTTTTGGCGTAACCCAAAATCCCATATATTTCCCCAGCATCAAACGAATTTGGGCGTCCAGCGCCGGAAAAGCCGTAAAAAATATCATTACCATTGGCAGCAGGATCCACTCCATTGCGAAATAAAGATACTTATATCGCCCGAGATTAATAGGCTTGGGAGGTAAAAGAATCAAGCTGAAATAAACGGAAACCAGCAGCCCCATCATTGAAAAAGTTAATATAAAACTGGTAACTTGCGGAAGGTTATAAGAGACCAAAGTATGGGTGAACTCTCCTCCTCCCAAACACAAAGGAAGCCACCCCAAGAAAAAAATCAGAATTGCCGAAGTCGCCCAAGATACATAACCTTCAACCACTTCCCACATAAAAAGCATCTTCTTGCGAAGGGGTATTTTTTTATTTTTAATAAAACCGAACAAAAAATAAGGGACCTCATCCGCTCCATAAGCCCACCTTTGCTGCTGGCGGTAGATATTTTTCATTGTCTGCAAAAAGGTTCCCGCGGCGTTGGCATCCATTGAAACGGGATAATAAAGAGGCTCTGTGCGGTAGTTTCCGTCAAAATGAAAAAAACACTGCCAAAAAATTCTGGAATCATCGGAGACAACATTGGGCTGCTTAAATCCAACTTCAACTAGGGCCTTAAAGCTCATTGAATGAGACGAAAAAGTTATTAGCTTCTCCGGCCTTTCCTGGTTCATCGTATGCCAAAAAGTAGAAGAGAAAGCGAAAACGCGGGAAATAATAGGCGTCTGCCAAATATTGTTAATATAAAGAGGGATAGGCTGAAAGCTGGTGCGAGTGGGCTTGTCTGACGTTAAATAATGATATGACAAACAGCTGAAATATTTCGGAAAAACGCAGGTATCTATATCAAAAGAAGAAACGATAACATTCTCGTAAGGAATGCCCAAGGGGTCAATAATCTCTTTTAGCGCAGTCTTTCCGGCCCAAGCGTCGTTTGATCCATGGCCGGGAATTTCTCCGGGCAACCCCTGCGGATGCCATGTCACTAAAAATTTGAAAAAGCAATCTTTAAACTCTTCCGATATTATTCTCGCCGTTTCCCGGCTTGCTTCTCTCGCGCTTTCTTCACATGAGAAAACAACTATCATTTTGTCTTTAGGGTAATCGCTTTCTTTTAAAGCCTCAAAGCACGGCCTGACCACTTCCAACGGCTCTTTATACATGGGCAAAATTACCAAATGATAAATGTCTTCCCATGACTTGGCCGGCAAGCCGTTCTTTCTCGGCATATCTACTTTCTCAAGCTCTTTAATCCAGTTTGTTTCTTCGTAGGCCTTCATTCTTTCGTAGCCGGCGCGCAAATGAAAAGAAAAGTATACGCTGCGAAAAAACCAATAAATATCGTAAATAATTATAAAAAAAGCGACTGCCAAAGGCAGTTTCCAAGAAAAGATAACAGCTAGCGCCAAAACTGAAAGGCTTAATCCCCCGGGCAGCATCTCAAAAAAACGATACAACCTCCTTTCTGCGGGATTATCCAAGTCTTTGGCTGTTCCTATTTTAAGATAGTAATTGGGATCGCTATTGGACATTTGAAAATTAGCACGAGCATTCGGCAAGGACGTACAAAATTACTGCGTTATTTTTACATCCCAAGCCGCGCTTAAATTTTTCCACAGAAAAATTTATTACGCACGCGGCGGCCCCAACCGGAGTCGAACCGGTGTTACCTGGATGAAAACCAGGCGTCCTGGGCCTCTAGACGATGGGGCCGAAAACTCATCCATTCTATCCTAAAAAAGACGATAAATCAAGCGTTAGTCTTAAAATAAGCGCAGTTATATGCTACCTTATATCTATGATAATTTTAGGAATTGAAACTTCCTGCGACGATACTTGTTCGGCGATTATTAAAGCTGAATCGCATACAAAGGACGGACAGCCTTTTGCCTTTGATTTCAATAAAGGCGATTTTAAGATTTTAAGCAATATAATTTCTTCTCAAATAAAAGTCCACCAGAAATACGGAGGAGTTTTTCCCAGCTTGGCCAAAAGAGAACATCAAAGCAACTTGGCTTTTACTGTTGCGAAAGCGGTAAAAATGAGCAAAATAAAAAGCTTTGGAGGGAAAGAGAACGTTAAAGAAACAAAAAGAAAAGAAAAAGAATTAAAAAAAATTTTCGCCAAAGACAGCTCTTTCCTAAAATCTTCCTTGGATTTTTTAAAAAAGGCTAAAAAGCCGCAAATTGATTTCATCGCCGTTACGGACGGCCCCGGGCTGGAGCCCTGTCTTTGGCAGGGAATAAATTTTGCCAAAGCTCTTTCTCTTTGGTGGGACGCGCCTCTTGTTCCCATAAACCACGTTGAAGCCCACATATTGGCAAATTTAGCCTCAGAAAAAAAATCTTTGCCTAAAAATTTGAACGATCTTTTTCCCGCAATATGCCTGATTGTTTCCGGAGGGCACACCCAGCTTGTGCTGATGGAAGATATTAAAAAATATAGGATATTGGGCGAAAGCCGGGACGACGCTGCCGGAGAATGTTTTGATAAAACCGCTAGGACTTTAGGGCTGGACTATCCGGGAGGACCGGCAATTTATAAAATTGCCAAAAATTTTAATCCGGAAAAAAGCAAAATAACCATTAATCTGCCGCGGCCTATGATTTTTTCAAAAAATTTTGATTTTAGCTTTTCCGGATTAAAAACCGCCGTTTTTTACGATTTTAAAAAAAGAGACGAAAAAACTAGAAAATCCAAAGACTATATCCGTTCTATGGCTTATGAAATACAAAAATCAATAATTGATACCCTGATTCATAAAACTTTAAAAGCTGTTGATCTTTTTCAGGCGAAATCAGTTATCATGGGAGGAGGAGTGACAGCCAATCAAGAATTTCAAAACCGCTTTAAAAAAGAATTGTCCAGGCTCTCCCCTCGCCCGCTTTTTTTATTCCCTCCCAAAAATCTCTCCACCGACAACGCGGCAATGATTTGTATCGCCGCCCTGTTCCATTTGGACAAGGCCGGCGACTGGAAAGATTTACAAGCTGATGCTAATCTAAGGATAAATGATTCCTGACATTTTGTTTTATACTTCTCTCGCAATCCTGCCAAGCTTGCTTTGGCTGCTCTTTTTTCTAAAACAGGATAAAAATCCCGAACCCAAAACAAGAATTTTGGTTATTTTTCTTTTAGGGCTTGTTTCCGCCGTGCCGGTAGTGGCGGCTGAAAGCATCTTGCTGGGGACGGCAGAAGGTTTTTTCGGAGCCGACCCTGCTGAATTTTTTATCGCGGCCGGAAAGGCTCTTTTTGAAATTTTTATAGCGGTAGCCCTGATTGAAGAAATTTTTAAATATTTTGTCGTAAGGCTGGCCGTTTTCGGACAGCAAGATTTTGACGAGCCGATAGATGTCCCTGTTTATATGATAGCTTCAGCTCTCGGATTTGCCGCCGCTGAAAATATTTTAATAATGAACAACACCATTTACGAAACAGCCGCCGATCCTTATATTCTAATAACGGCAAGGTTTTTAGGAGCGACTTTTCTCCACGCGCTCACCTCTTCCCTGTTCGGATGTTTTATCGCCGTTTCCTTTAATAAATTAAGAAAAAGAAATTTCTATTTTTTTTGCGGGCTGGCTTCCGCAACCATATTGCACGGATTCTATAATTTTTTTATAATAAATTCCAGGGAGCATCTCCAATTTGATTTCTTGTTTGCGTCTTTAACCGGAGTTGCGATACTGGTTTTTGTCTTTTTCAAAAAAATTAAAAAATTAAAAAGCGTTTGTAAAATAAACTAATTGGCAAGGCTTAAGGGAAGTTTCTTTTTAAGCTGCTATAAATTAATATGGCTTTTCTTGAAAAATTAAAATCATCCGAAGAAAAAAAAGAAGAAAAGGCGCCGGAAGAAAAAAATGAAAAATCGGAAAAAGTAGAAAAAATAGACACAAAAAGAGATTGGAAAGTGTCCGAAGGACAGCTGGCGGTAGATATCTACGAGACAGAAGAAGAATTGGTCTTGCAAACCGCCATTGCGGGAGTGGAAGCCGAATCTTTGGATATTTCTTTGGAAAAAGACCTCCTCATCGTCAAAGGAGAGAGGAAAAACCCGGCAAAAGAAACCAAAAAAAATTATTTTGTACAAGAATGTTATTTCGGATCTTTTTCCAGGGAAGTTATTCTTCCTAGAGAAATAGACCCGTCCCATACAAAAGCGGCAATGGAAGAAGGAATATTAACCATTAGGATGCCTAAAATAGAAAGAGACAAAAAGAGAAGAATCACCATAGAGAAATAGCTAAAAACAAAAGCCGCAGAATTATTTCCGCGGTTTTTTGTTTCTCCCGAAAAGGGTTAGACCCTTTCTAAGAAATAATTCCTATAAGGCAACAATACAAGCTACAATAAGTGCGGGCGGCGGGAGTTGAACCCGCAAGGGAGACCCACAGGATCCTAAGTCCTGCGCGTTTGCCAATTTCGCCACGCCCGCCTTCGCTAAAGCTACGGCGGGCGATGCCCGCCTTGCTCTCCTTTTTCAAAGCTTTAAAGATATGAAAGGGC
>JAQTVQ010000009.1:8116-34307 GCA_028706715.1 Minisyncoccota bacterium
TTCGCTAAAGCTGCGGCAGACGATGCTCGCTGTTTTCCTCAAGGCCTTGAAAGATCATGAAAAACAATATCCGCCTTTTTAGTTCCCGCCGCCGCAATATCTTTGTTAACTTTAACTATTTATATTTATTACCTTATTTTCTTTAAAATATAAAGACCGCGGGATCTTCCCGCGGCCTTGATCTAGAATGTCAAATTCAGTATTACGCTCCGCCCGACAATAACCAGCTTACCAAAGAAGGAACAGCCCTGGCCAATAAAGCCACACCGATTCCAACGGCGGCAAAAAGAATCATTTGTCTCGCTTTTGCTACCTCGTCCGGATTGTCTCCGCTCATAACAAACTTGAAGCCTGCCAAAATAATGAAAAGCACGGAAACAGCCACTAGAAAATAAAACACCCAATTGGTTACGGTATAAACAGTGCTAAGAGTGCAGCAAAATCCGCAATTTGGATTCGTTTCAAATGTGCATGGGCCGTTTGCGCATCCTCCTCCAAGCTTATCCGCATTTTTTACAGTGCATCCAGAAAGAGGTTCATTGGCGGCAAAAGCCAATGCAGGCAAAACCGCCGCGGCCATCACTGAAACTAATAATAAAATTGAAAATATTTTTTTCATTTTTGATAGTTTATTAACTTTAATAAATCACTGATAATCATCGACCTTTTAAAAATTTATGGTGATCCAAGGACACCTTTTACTAAAGAAATTATCGCTCTGGAAAATAAAACTATCGCGAGGCCGATAACGGTATAAAGCATAATATTCTTGGCCTGCTTTATCTTTTCAGGCTCTCCCTGCGCGGTAACAAACTTAAATCCTGCCCAAGTAAACATTAACGGAACCAAAGCGACGGCAATAATAGTAACGATAGAAATTAATTTATCAATAAGATCTTGAAAAGAACAGGCCTTTAAGGGATTGCAGATAATGGCATCCGGCGGACATCCCTGCCATCTCCCGCTGCTGCAAGTAAATCCTCCTGATTGGGCTCCTTCTGCGGAACACGGATCGCAAACTTCCACTGCTTGAACAGCTTTTAAGGGGCAAAAAAAGAAAAGGATTAAAAATAGTAAAAAAACGGACAATCCTAATTTCAATTTTTTATTATTGGAAACCATATCCTAATTTTTTACTAATAACAGCCCCCAATGGTATTTCCCGGAATTGATTTCTTTCTCCGGGTCAAATCCTATTTTCATCGCCATTTTTATAATCTCTTCTTTTGATAATCTTCCCTCTCTCGGGCCGGCCGGCGCCTCCGGCTTCCAGTCTATGATTAACGCTTTTCCCCCCGGCTTTAAAATTCTTTGGGCTTCTTTTAGAATTTTATTTTTTTCTTTGGCTTGGAAAAGGATATTCGTCAGTAAAACAATATCTGCCGAATCTTCCATAATTTTAACACCTTTCTCAGCGTCTGCCAACATTATGGCAATGTTAAAAAGCTTTTCCTGCCGCGCTTTTTCTTCAAGAGAAGACAACGGTTCTTTTAAAATATCAACGGCAAAAACTTTGCCCCTCTCAAGCTTTTTTGCCAAAGGAATTACCCATCCGCCGGAGCCGCAACCAAGATCGCAGGCAATCGCGTCTTCTTGCAGGCAAATTTGATCTAATATGTTTTTTGGATTAAGAAAACCTTGATCCATAATGATTAATCAAATTATTATATGTAAGCGGCGGAAGCAATACGATCTCCCGCGGCTAATTTCATTATCCTGACTCCTTGAGTAACCCGTCCAAGCTTGGAAATGCTTTTTATCGCTGTCTTTATAATTTGGCCTTTTTGGGAAATGACTATAAGCTCTTCTTCCTCAACAATAAATCCTATTTTGACTATATCTCCCGTTTTGGAAGTAACATTGGCCGTTTTGACTCCTGTCCCGCCTCTTCCTTGCTGGCGGTATTCTTTTAAGTCTGTCAATTTGCCGTATCCGTTTTCGGACAAAATCAGCAAATAGGCGGAATTTTTAGCTTTTTGGATATCCTTTGTAAAAATCTCCATTCCGATAACCTGATCTCCCTTTTTAAGGCTTATTCCTTTGACTCCGGCTGCGGTACGGCCCATTGGCCTGATTTTTTGCTCGGAGAACATTATAGACTGCCCCTTTTTTGTAACTATCATTATATCGTCCGATCCAGCCGCTTTCTTAACGCCGCAAAGAGAGTCTTCTTTTTTCAGATTTATCGCTATCAAGCCGTTCCGCCTCACGTTTTCAAATTCCTTGATGCTTGTTTTTTTGATTATACCATTTTTCGTAATCATCACTAGATATTTAGAGGCAAGACTGGTCTCTTTTTTGTCCAAAGCTAAAATGGACAAAATCTTATCGTCCGGAGAAATTTCCAAAAAGTTTACCAAAGCCCGGCCGCGGCTGGTTCTTTGGGCTTCGGGAATTTCATAAGCCTTGGCTTGAAAGACTTTGCCGGAATCGGTAAAGAAGAAGATTGAATCGTGGGTTTTGGCCAAAATAAAGTGCGAGACAAAATCCCCTTCCTGCGTCTTCATCCCCACAATGCCTTTGCCTCCCCTCTTTTGGGTCTTGGCCACATCCGGACTGGATCTTTTTATATACCCTCCCTTGGTTACGGTAATAATCGTATCCTCTTGCGGCACTAAATCAGCTTCGGTTATTTTTTCGGGACGGACATCAATAACTTTTGTTTTGCGATCGTCGCCGAACTGATCCATCTCCTTCTCCAGCTCTTCTTTAACAACTCCTTTTATTTTCTCTTTGCTCGCTAAAATAGCCGCCAAAAATTTTATCTTTTTAAGAATTTCTTTGAGTTCCGCTTCTATCTTCGCTTTTTCCAATCTGACCAATTGGTGCAGTCTGATTTCCAAAATAGCGTCAGCTTGGACAGCGTCTATTTTTAATAATTTAATTAAATTATTTCTTGCGTCTTCTCTGTCTTTTGATTTTCTAATAGTGGCAATAACAGCGTCAATCATATCCAAAGCCTTGGATATCCCTTCCAATATATGCGCCCTTTCTTTGGCTTTTTCCAAATCGTATTTAGTGCGGCGATAAATTACTTTCTCTCTGTAATCCAAATAGTGCTGCAAAATCTCTTTTAAATTCAAAACCTTCGGCTGGATGCCGTCAACTAAGGCCAGCAAGTTTAAATGAAAAGATTTTTCCAATTCTGAAAATTTAAAAAGAGAATTCAAAACTTTTTGAGGAATGGCTGTTTTTTGCAATTCAATCACAATCCTCATTCCCTCTTTATCCGACTCGTCGCGAATATCTTTTATTCCTTCAACTTTTTTATTCTGCACCAAATCAGCCAGTTGTTGCATCAAAGCCGATTTTTCAACTTGGAAAGGAATTTCATTGATAATAATTTGGAACCCCCCTTTCTCTCTTTCAACAATTTCCGTTTTTGCCCGCATTAAAATAGAACCTTTGCCTTGGGAATAAGCGGAAATTATCTCTTTTTTGTCAAAAATAAAGCCACCGGTCGGAAAGTCGGGTCCTTGGATAAATTTAAAAAGATCTTCGGTTTCGGCTTCGGGATTGTCAATCAAATAAATGGCCGCGTGGCAAACCTCGCGCAAATTATGAGGAGGAATATTTGTAGCCATTCCTACGGCGATACCCATTGCCCCGTTTAAAAGCAATTGAGGCACCGGCGACGGCAAAACAACCGGCTCCGTCCTCGTAGCGTCATAATTCGGCAAAAAATCAACTGTATCTTTTTCAATATCTTTAAGCATTTCAAACCCAAGCTTGGACATCCTCATTTCCGTATACCTCATGGCGGCAAATTCTCCGGAATCGTCTATGGATCCTATATTTCCCTGCCCCTGTATCATCGGATATCTCAAAGAAAAATCCTGCGACATCCTGATAGCCGAAGCATAAACAGCTTGGTCGCCGTGAGGATGATAGCGGCCCAAACAGCTTCCGACAACAGTAGCGGATTTTCTGAATTTCGCTTCCGGCCTCAAGCCGTCTTCATACATAGCGTATAGAATACGGCGGTGGACAGGCTTTAAGCCGTCTCTTACGTCCGGCAAAGCGCGGGAAATAATAACAGACATTGCATAGTCAATGTAGCTGTCCTTCATTTCCTCGCTAATCTCCCGCGATTTCACTTCTCCTATATCTTGTAATTCTTCTTTTTCCATATTTTATAAAAAGTATTGCGGTTTTTCCCGCTGATAAATCTGAAAATTATTGATTTATGTTCTCAAGAGCATCCTCTTCTTCTGGCAGAATTCCGCCATTAACGGATTTAAAAAGAGTTTCCGCCTCCCTTCCGCTGTCTTGTATTTTTTCAATGTTATTTTCAACAGCCGAAGTATCAAGGCCTTCAAATATTTTTTTGGAATCAAAATTCTTCACAAGACGATCTACTCTCCAAAGCCACAGCCAAATTAAGACAAAAGCAAAAAAAATCAATACCGCCCAAAAAATAATTTTCCTTGTTCTTTTCGGCAGGCTTTGAACTTTTTTAAGTGTCTTATCCATCCCCCGAATCAACCTTCTAAGAAGGATTTAAAACAATTAACTGGAAGCTGTCTTCCGGTAAATCTTTCTTTTTAACTATCAATTTGTCTTCCGGCTGGATATCTTTCTTTCCCATCACTTTTAAGAACAAATCCAGCTCATCCAATTTTATTTTAAGCTTCGGCAAGCTGTAATGCATCGGAATGGCGATTTTAGGCTCAATTTGAGAAATAACTTTTGCCGCATCTTTAGCGTCAATTGTCGGACCCCCTCCAATCGGAATCATAAGAATATCCACTTCTCCTATTTCCTCAACTTCTTTTTCGGAAAGCTCTTTTTGTCCCAAATCGCCCAAATGGCAAATCTTAAAATCTTCGGTCTTAATAGTGTAAATTATGCTGCGCCCCCTCTCTTGTCCTTTGGAGTTATCGTGCCATGTTGGGATACCTTGTATGTAAGCCTCTTCAACATCATATTCTCCGGGATTGTTAATAAGAAATGGAGTTTTCTCGGCCGCGCCTGAAACGGCTTTAATATTGTTATGGTCGTAGTGGTCATGGGTGACCAATAAAATGTCCGCTTCCATTTTAGAAAGCTTCAACCCTATTTCTTCGGAAAAAGGATCAATAACTATTGAAAGAGGCTTTTTGTCTTTCCTTGAACTGCCTATAATTTGAAAGCAAGAATGCCCTCGCCAAATAATTTTCATATGCTTACAATCTCCTTCTCCCGTTAGAGAAAAGGCTATTTTATAATATTTGAGCAGGTGAGCGGAATCGAACCGCCGTAAATTGCTTGGCAAGCAAGCGCACTACCATTGTGCTACACCTGCATATTCTATATGTATACTAAGGATTTTCTTTATAAAACATAGCTATTTTATCAAAAAAAAACGCTTTTGACTAGGGCAATATTGTTTGTAAAAAAATTAGAAAACAAAAGGATTTTTGGCTAAATTATATAAAATTCCTTTTAAATTTTAGCAAATTAAAAATATGAGAAGATCTTGTCGCAGGCGTTGATACGAGTCAAAGGCTCTTCTTTTACGTCTCTCAAATATTTTTCTACTGCTAAGGAAATTTGATCGGCGCCATCGGCTATTTGTCCATATCCGCATCGTGCAATAAATTTGGCGTTACGCTCTTCTTGTCCGGGAATGGGATCAACCATAATAATTTTTTTGCCCAAAGCCAAACATTCAGAAATCGCCAATCCTCCGGGCTTGCTAACAACGATATCGGCCGCTTTCATATATTGGTCAAGACGGTTAGTCCAGTTCAAAATTTTAAAATTCTTTCGTCTGCGAATTTGTTTTTTTATTTTTTGATAGAGCGTTTCATTCCCCCCGCACACCATGATTAAATTCAAGGGCTCTTTTGAATTTAAAATCTTCTCCAAAGTCGGAAGAATAAAATCTCTATCAAGCCGGCTTATAAACAATATTGTTTTGGAATCGTCAATAAATCCCAGTTTTCTTTTCAATTTTTGCCGATTATAATCAGCGTAAAAAGTTTTTTTGACCGGAATACCTGTAATTTTAATTTTTGAGGGGTCAACGCCGGTTGATTCTAAATCTTTGGACACGAAATCATCAGCGACAAAAAAACAATCAATTGCCGGAATATTATATAAAGAATGGCCATGATAGTCGGTAACCACCATAGCAAGCTTCACATCTTTTATCCTGTGCCGGCAGGAAGGGGCCAATAGTTGAGCGACTGCCACATAGGTAAAAATTACCGCATCAGGCTGTAGAGAAACTACATGGTTAATGAGTTTTTGGCAAAAAGGGGCCTGCAATCGGCTTATATGACGCAACGCTCTCGCAGGAAGGCGATGATCAAAAGCTTCGTAAGCCTTTCCCCAAAGCTCGGGAAATTCACGCACGGCGGTTTCGTATATTTTTTGGTTAAAAAGTTTCGCCAGCGGCGGAGCAATTTCTCCGGCGTCTAAATGAGTAGCATGGATCTCCGGAAGACATTCATTGGCATAATCGGCCAATGCTTGACCGGCGCGCAAATGCCCAAAACCCGCCTTCATTGAAACAATAAGAATTTTCTTGCGCATATTTTCAGCTCCTTTCATCATTGAGCTTTAAGATCGCGATATATATCGCGATCATTGCCATCCATGAAAGAATATCGCCGGTAAAAGTTCCAACTCCTCCCGAAAAAAGACGATCAAAATCAAGAATATGGAAATAATTTAATGAATGCCAGTTGCAATCAATAATGGCAAAACAAAAAATCAGCGCCATATGCGCGATTGCCGACCCAAGCATCAAAATAAACAGAGCATTCAAATATTTATTGCCGACAATTTTAATTTTCATATTCTTATAAAAATGCTTCCTAGCATTTTCTTCCGCAAAAAAAATCAAATAAACTATTGTCGAATCTTTCCCGGAATGTCAAATACTGGTGCCGAGGTCCGGAATCGAACCGGAATCTGATGATTTTCAGTCATCCGCCGTGACCGACTTGGCTACCTCGGCATAAGCTATTAAGTTTTTTCTCCTCAATCTTACTTTATTCCAACCAATCAAACAACCTCTTGGTGGGCGGTACAGGACTCGAACCTATGGCCTACTCGGTGTAAACGAGTCGCTCTACCAACTGAGCTAACCGCCCGCAGATCAATCAATAAAGCCATATAATTTTGGCGTCTGCAATAATAGCTGGTGGGCGAGGTGGGATTTGAACCCACACGACCTTGCGGTCACAACCCCCTCAAAGTTGCGTGTCTGCCATTTCACCACTCGCCCATTTGCCTTTTACAAGGCAAAACAAATAAAGAGCTAAAAGAGCCTAATTTAAGCTTTTGGCTCTTCTAAAGGCTGGCTTTCTGCTTGAGTAGAAAGATTCTCCGGTTCTTTGTCGGTAGAATTATTAAAATCTTCCATCTTTTTTAACTTAGCTCTCTTTCCTCGCGCTTCTCTTAAGTAATAAAGTTTTGATCTTCTGATCTTGCTTCTCTTTACCACTTCTATCTTATCAATAGTAGGAGTATGGAGAGGAAATATTCTTTCAACTCCCACTCCGGAAGCCACCTTACGAACGGTAATAGTGGCATTTAATCCTTTTCCATGCTTGCGAGCCAAGACCAGGCCTTCAAAAACTTGAATTCTTTCTTTCTCTCCCTCCTTGACCTTCTGGTGTACGCGCACGGTATCACCGGTTTTTATTTCCGGCATATCTTTTCTTGCATATTCTTGCAAAAATTTTTCAACAACTGACATATCTTTATTTTTATTAATTATTTTTATTAATTATTTTCTTTCCGTATGTGGGCGGTATAGGACTCGAACCTATAACCTTTCGCACGTCAAGCGAACGCTCAGCCATTGAGCTAACCGCCCAAAATTTTTTGTATTGAACAATCCGAAAGTAATTTCCTGCTTTTTTATGGACGCAGACGGATTTGAACCGTCGACCCCAGCTTTATGTCTCCGCCTGCTGGCGGCGACGCGTCAAATCTTAAAAATCACCGATTGTGGGCGCAGATGGACTTGAACCATCGACCCCAGCTTTATAAGAGCTGTGCTCTAACCGACTGAGCTATGCGCCCAATGGCCTATATAAAAATTTTGAAGATTTGACATAAGAGCTGTGCTCTAACCGACTGAGCTATGCGCCCAATGATTCTCACATTTTAAAACCTTTCTGTCCGGCTGGAATATATATTCTCATAAACTTATTACTTCAATAACCGCTATTTGGCAAGCCTGGATTTGCGCGCAAAACCCTACCCTCTTCTCATAAAATTTTATTCCTTTATTTTAATCATCAAAGAACTAAGCTTCTGTTTTTTTGCTTTTGGTCATTCTTGTTCTGTTCTTGGAAGGTTTTTTCTCCTTGCTTATGATCAATTCAAATTCTTCCCTTTCAATGGTTTCCTTTTCTATTAAGGCTCTTGCCAGCTTCTCCAACATTTTTTTCTCTTTCGTCAAAACTTTCCGCGCGCTTTCCTGCGCCTCTTTTATGATCCTTTCTATTTCTTGGTCTATTTGGTAAGCAACCTGATCCGAATAGTTGCGGCACGATTCAAAATCTTGTCCTAGAAACGGAGATTCTTGTTTTTGCCCAAAAGAAATAGGGCCCAAAGAAGACATCCCAAAATCTTTTACCATTTTTCTAGCCAATGATGAAGCTTCTTTCAAGTCGTTAGACGCTCCGGTGGTAATTTCCCCGAATTTTATTTCTTCGGCGCATCGTCCGCCGAGCAAAACGGCAAGCTCTGTTAAAAATTCCGATTTCGTTTTCATTTGCTTAACTTCGGACGGCACTTTCAAAGTATATCCTGCGGCCATTCCTCTCGCAATTATAGAGATCTTCCTTACCGGCTCGGAATTAGGCAGAAAAGAAGCAACCAAAGCATGACCGGCCTCATGAAAAGCGGTAATTTCTTTTTCTTTAGATGATAATATATGGCTTTTTCTTTCCGGACCAAGCAAAACTTTCTCAATGGATTCCAGCATTTCATTTTGGAATATCTGCGCTTTATCGCGTTTCGCGGCCAACAAAGCGGCTTCGTTGGCAATATTGGCCAATTCTGCTCCGGAAAATCCCGGAGTTCTTTCCGCCACTTCTTTTAGGACAACATTGGAAGATAAAGGCTTCCCGCGGCTATGGATTTTTAAAATAGCCTCTCTTTCATTCACATCGGGCAAATCCAAAACTACTTTTCTGTCAAAACGACCAGGTCTCAATAAAGCCGGGTCTAAAACATCCGGACGGTTAGTGGCGGCTAGCACAATCAGCTTATCGTTAGGTTCAAATCCGTCCATTTCGGTAAGCATTTGGTTTAAAGTTTGCTCCCTTTCTTCGTGCCCTCCGGCAACGGCAGGACCTCTCGCTTTGCCGATGCTGTCCAACTCGTCAATAAAGATTAAGCAAGGCTGGTGTTTTTTCGCCATAGTGAAAAGATCTCTTATCCTGCTGGCACCCACTCCCACAAAAAGCTCAACTAAAGAAGATCCGGCGATGGAGATAAAAGGAACCTTGCTCTCTCCTGCAACCGCGCGGGCCAAAAGAGTTTTTCCTGTCCCTGCCGGACCGACCAATAAAACCCCGTGAGGAATTTTGGCTCCCATTTGAAGGTATTTTTTGGGATTTTTTAAAAAATCAACTATTTCTTCCAGCTCCTGTTTAGCTTCCTGCAAGCCTGCAACGTCTTTAAAAGTTGCTTGCTCTTTAGGGCTGCCCTCCGCTCCAAAAAGCCTTGCTCTTGCTTTAGTAAAATCAAAAGTTTGCATAGCACCGCTTTTGGCCTGCCGAAAAATCATAAAAAAGAACACCCCGAAAAGCAAAAGAGGCAAAATGGTAAAGAGTAATGGCGCGGCCCAAGACCAAAAATCAACTTTTTGCTCAAATTTAATCGCGATTTGATTCAGTTTTTCTTTATCTACTCCGTAGTTTGATAAAGCTTGATCCAAAGTAGCGCCTGTTTCTTTAACAGTTTGAGCTTTAGCGTCGTCTTGGTAAACAACCTCTAATTCGTCTCCCGTAACGGTGATTTCCTTTACCCTGCTATCATTAATTTCCCTAACGAGCTGGGTAACCGTTATTTCGGCGGGAGCTTCTTCAGAAGAAGGACCAAAAAAACTAGACGCTGCCGCTAAAAGCAGAAAAAGCAAAAAAACAAAAATAATATTTTTGGCTAAAGTGGAAGCCGGTCCTTTTGGAACTTTCATAAAATTTTCTATTTCCCGCCAAAGAGCTGGCGGGATTTCCGTTTTTTTTAACGGATTACTTTAGTCTTAAAGACATCCAATGTCTTTGAGGCTGGAAGCTTAAAAGTTGGAAATTATATTCTTTATCTATTTCCAAAGCTTCTTTCATTTTTTCCTCGGTTCCGAATTCAGAAATATGAATTAACCCCTGAATTTTAGGCTGGCTTTCTTTTTGAGGTAAAACCAGCTGCACAAAAGCCCCAAAAGGATTAAATTTAACTATTTTTCCTTTAACTTCATCTCCTGTTTTCAGTTCAAGCTCTTGCCATGGATCAGTCTTTAAAGCTTTGAGAGAAAGAGAAACTCTTCCTTGAGCGATATCAATAATTTTGGCCTTGACTTTTTGGCCGATTTTTATGACTTGGTTAGGATCTTCTATTAATTGCCAATCAAGCTCGGAGATATGGACCAGCCCTTCCAATAAAAGAGAAGCTTGGTCGGTTTCTTCCGCTTCAGTCTCCGGCTGGGAGAACTTAACGAACGCGCCGAAATCAACAATCCCGGAAATCGTTCCTTCAACAACATCCCCTACTTTGAGCTCTTGAATGGCTTTTTGGATATTTTCTCCTTCCTGCGATTGTTCCGTCAAAATAATTTGTCCGGCTCTTTCATCGTAATCCAAAACTTTTACCATTAATTCTTTTCCTATAAAAAGCTGTAATTTCTTAAGGATTTCCGTCTTGTCCCCCTGCGGAACTTTCGGAAAGTTGACGGGAGAAAGCTGGGAAGTCGGCAAGAAAGCCGGAATTCCTGAAATCTCGGTAATTAATCCTCCTTTGTTGACTTTTGAAATTTTTACTTTGAAAACTTCTTGAGCCTCTTTAAGGATTTTGACGTTTTCCCATGTAGTTTCTTCCATCGCTTCTTTTAATGAAAGCTCTACATATCCTTCATCGTTTTCAGCTTCTTTAACTTTAGCTGAAATTTTATCTCCGGCTTTAAGATTTTTTAAAATGCTTCTTGCTTTTTGGTATTCCAAGCCAAAGATTATTCCAACTTTGCATGGTCCCAAATCAACAAAAAAAGACAAGCCGTCTTGAGCGATCACAGTGCCTTCCAAAATTTCCCCCTTTTGGGGCACTTTTAGCGTATCAATTGTTTTTGGGGTATCTTCTGTAGTTTTCATAGCAGTCTTTTTATAACACAAAATATTTTAGCAATCAATAGTCTGCGGTCTTGTTTCTATTGGCTTAACAGCCGATGCCTTAAAATTCTTTTCGTGCCTCTAATGTTCCACGCTTGTTTCACAGCTATTGACAATGGTTTTGGTTTATATATAATGAAAGCAATCTCACTCGTTGAGGTTTTTTTATTGAATGTGTACTAACTACAAATTAATAATCGCTTGTTTGATCGCCCTTTCTTGCCCCGCCCTTTTTTTAAGTCTCAACCAAGGAGACGCTAAGCTTCTAACAAAGCAAAACGAGCTTGTTACTTATCCGGCCAATATGCTCGTCTTTGAAAAAAGCTGCCTTTTGAGCAGCCTAGCCCATAATTCACCGAATCCTGCCAAACAAATAGCTCTTTCCAAAATTCCTAAAAAATTAAACGTAGTCCTAACGGCTTATTCTTCCACAGTAGAACAAACCGACAGCACTCCCTTTATTACCGCCAACGGCAGCTTTGTAAGAGACGGGATAGTGGCAAACAATCTTTTGCCTTTTGGAACTAAAATTAAGATTCCTGAACTCTATGGCGACAAAATTTTTACAGTAGAAGATCGCATGAACACTAGAAAAAGCAAATACCATTTTGATCTTTGGTTCCCCTCTTATGATTCAGCAACCAACTTCGGAGTAAAAAATACTTATATTGAAATTATTGAAAGTTAAAACAAAAATCGCGGATTTCCGCGATTTTTGTTTTGGCTGAAAAAGTTTTATCTAGAAAAAATTCTAAACATCCAGCCGAATAAGCTGAAGCCCTTCTTTTCTTCTTCTAGAGAGTCCTCAATTGCTGAATTAGCCTGTTCTAAAAGCTGAATCTGCTGAGCTAGATTTTGCTCTTCTCCTTGATTTTCAAGCTGATTTTTAAGCTGGTTTAACTGGCTGATCTGCGAACGGTTTTGTTCAAGAACTTTTTCAACATTGCTTATCTCTCCAAAATTAGGACCAATCAAAAATTTAACAAAGGCGTTTCGCTTTTGGGCTTTTTCCAATCCGGCCTCTAATTTTTCTTGGTTTTGATTTTGGGATTGGGCTATCTCTCTCACCCTCTGCCCTATCCCCTCGTTTCTTTCGGCAACTTGAAGCATCTCTTGGACAGCGTTAGCAACGATGCTTCTTCTCTGCCCCGCTGTTTGCAGGCCGCTCTTGTGATTTGCCTGTATCTTTTCCTGCTCCTTGGCCTGGATCTGCGATTCTTCTCCTTGATTCTTTATTTGATTTTGGGATTGGGACTGGACTTCCTCTCCTGCGCCGTCTTGCAATTGTTGTTGTAATTGAATCCCGTTCCCTTCTGCTTCTTGGACAGAAAGCCCTTCTTGAAGCTGTTCGCTATTTTGATTTTGGATTTGGCTATTCTCTCCCTGGTTTGCAGTTTGAGCTTGCTGGTTCACTTGATTTTGACCGGAGCCCATATCGCTTACCGCGCCGACATAGCCAAAGGCCGTAAAAGCTAAAATGGAAAAAACGACTAAGATGCTTTTCATAATTTTATAATTTAAATTAATTATTATGCTTGATTAATTTTAGCATATCTAAAAAAATCTAACACTGCTTTTCCACAAAAAATCGAGCGTGAGCCCGATTGCCATATCGCGGAAGAGTTATACTCACAGCTAGAATCTATTTTACTAAAAGATAGGTAGCTAATCCCCGCTTCACCCTTTCAGGCTGCTGTTTTTTCCGGGACTCCTCCTTTTGCAAAAAGGCCGCAAACCGCCTCAGACGCCCAAAGGAGGCATTCTTGTTTTCCTTCTCCGGCTGCTGCGGTTTTGCCTCCTCCGTTTTCCCCGAAAGTCTTTTGCTAAGCCGCAAAAGCCTTTCCGAAAATTTCCGACTAATTACCGAGCCGTCCTTTAAGACGAAATATTAAAATTTGTTTTTTAATGAAAAAGCAAGAGCTAACAACAAATTTAGATTAAGCAAACTTAAAAATATCTATGGGAAAAAACTCATTCTTTTTTCATAATAATTTCTATCTTCAAGTTCAATATTACCTAATAGAAATTGCTCAATCATTTGATTAACTCTAAAATGCCTACATTTTGATAAATCACACATTTGATGAAAGCTTAAACAAGTTTTTTGTACAACTTCTCTATGTTTTTTAGACTTCCATATATCGCTAAAACTATTCAACTTAATATTCCCTATACTGAAATCTCCTATTCCAAGTCGCGGGTTGCAAAGATAGACTTCGCCATCAGTATCAATGTTGGCTATTAAACCAAGAAGAATATTCCAGCAGAAGGCAGGAGAATCTAATGTTTTTTCATTAATTTTCTTTTTTTCAACTATATTCTTAATTTCATTTTCCGATAAATCGGTTTGCTGTGATAAAATTTGTTTTAGCTTTTCCCTTTGAGAAAATGATAGCTCTACATCCTGGGGCGTTAATGTTCTCCCGCGATACTCTTCTCTTAATTCAAAATTATTAACGCACCTCAGAGCTATATCTTTAAAGCCGAAAGTTTTAATAAAATTATATATTTTTCCAGCAAAAAAATAGTTTTCTTTACAAATCAAAATTTTTGCTGAAAGATAAGGGGCGCGACCTTCTTTGTTTTCTAAGTCGTCTGTTAGTTTTAAATATTCTTTTAGATTTTTATATAATACATCAAATTGATTATTTTTTTTCGATAATCCGGCGACCTTGTTATAAAGTTTCTTGTTGTGGGCGATTATACTCAAAGAAATCCATGTAATTTTTCTTAAAAGGCGCGGGTGTTGGAATTTATCTAATTTAACACCATTTGTATTAAAACCATAACGCAAAGGAAAATCGGATATTATATCATTGATTTTTCCGTTGCAAGCCAACAAAGCTTCCCCTCCGCCCACTAATACACAACCCTGCCCTTTCATATTGCTAAATTCTTTCAATAATTCTCTTAGGTTTATTTTATTAATTTCTATTCCGTCCTCAATATTAATACGATTTCTCTGCGCGCTAGAACAAAATCGGCACCTTCTGTTGCAAATAGGCGTTGGGTTGATTCCTATGGATCGCGGAGGAAGATAGTTATACAGTGTCCCAATATTATCCAAAATTAATTGGGGGTTATTCTTGGCAACCAACAGCAATTCTTTATTTGATCCTATTTTTAAGATTTTTTTCAAATAATTGATTCTCTCGTTAGCTGCATCAATCGATTTTGTTACTGAAAAATTTTTGTATTGCGTCAGGTCCGGAATATCAATTTTCATATATTTTTTACTTATCGATTTTCTATAATGTTAGCCTCTGCTACCATTCTCTCAGATACCTTTTGCTTGATTTTGATTCTAGAAATTCCCCGATTCTTCTTTTTGTTCCTGGTGAAATATCCTTAGGTAAGTCTCCCAAATTAAAAAATTTTGCTTCTTTGATTTCAATATTTTTTATAACTATTTTATTGTCGTTATTTCTTAAATCTTCTGTAGCAAATACAATTATGTGATCTTTTTTATTTTCTTTAGAATTAAAATAGATCCCTAAAATCATCGGTTTTTTCAGGATATCTATATCCAATTCTTCTTTAATCTCTCTTTTTAGCGCCTCCTCAATTGTCTCGCCTTTTTTTAATTGTCCGCCAGGCAAATACCATTGATCAATATATGAATGTTTAACCAGGGCAACCTTATTATTGCGTAAATACAACAATCTGACGCCAAAGGTACTAGGGCTAAAAACTTTCCAGTAAGCTTTTCTAAAAAAATTTGCCGGCTTCAGCAAGAGCGCTCCTAAAAATTGATTAAGTCCCGTATTAACTTTCATATTTTATTTATCATACTCTTATTTCAATTCAGATCAAAGATTTAAGTCTTTTAAATTTTCTGAAGGGATTGGTTAAATATATGATGAAAAAATCGCTAACAAAAAAATTACAAAAGTGTTTTTTGAAAAATGTTATAACCTTATAAAGGTTAAACTAAATAAAGAAAAACAGCCCACTGTATTTGAAAATTGGGAAAAATTAGAAACTCCTCTCTCTCCTTAAACTCGCTGTCCTCTCCGGGCCGGAAAACAAGGAGGTTCATTTTTTTTGCGTATTCCGCTTCGGATCCCTCTCTGTTCCGCAGATAGGCGGATCCGAAATCCGCGGAATTGGTTAATCCCCGGGATTCCTCCTCGTTGTAAAGCGGGTATTTTCCGGTGCCGCCAAAAAAATCTAACACTGCTTTTCCACAAAAAATCGGGCGTAAGCCCGATTGCCATATCACGGTGCCCAGGGTGGGATTCGAACCCACACGAGGTTTCCCTCGCAACATTTTAAGTGTTGTTTGTCTACCATTCCAACACCTGGGCAAGGTTGCTTGAGGCCGGTATGGGAATTGCACCCATGTATAACAGTTTTGCAGACTGTTGCCTTACTGCTTGGCTAACCGGCCTTGCAAATTTATTCTATATCACAATTCTTATCTTTTTGGGAGTTTTTATCTTTTGCCTCAAACAAAAGCTGCTCTATCCTGGCCGCTTCAACAATTTTTTTCTCTTTAAAAAATTGTATCTTGGGCACGGGCCTCATTCTCAATTTTTTGTTTAAAAATTGCTGGATGTCATAGATATTTTTATTCAAAATATCAATAACTCCTTTTGTTTTCTCTTCCGGAAAAACCGAGATATAAACGTTGGCAACCTCCAAATTAGAAGGAACGTAAACCCTGGTAATTGTTGCCAAAGAGTCCAAAGGAAAATCTATCTCTTTCAATAGAATCTTGCCCAACTCCTGCTGAATTAACTTTTGAACCTTTTCAATTCTCCACATAAATAATATAAATTACAGTCCTCTCCTCATTTCTTCTTTATAAAGAACTAAAATATCTCCTTCTTGCACTCTCGTTTCTCCTTCGTATTGAATGGCGCATTCGCTTCCCTTTTTGGCGGTATCCACTGTTTTTTTGTTTATCTGCAGGCTCAACATCCTGCCAGTCCCTATTTTTTCCTCATCTCGCCAAACTTCCAAGCGGAATCCTTTTTTGAATTCTCCTTCAATCACTTTGCCGCCGATAATCTGACGAATTTTTTCGGTCATAAAAATAACCAAAACTTTCATCTTTCCTACATCCGTTCTAACCAATTCTGGCGACAAAGATTTTTCCATAAGCTCCCTAATCTTTTGAGAAAGCTCATAAATAACTTGAAATTCATTAATTTTGATTTTTTCTCTTTCCGCCATCGCTTTCGCAATTTTGCTTGTTTTTGTTCTAAAAGAGATAATCACTCCTTTAATATCTTTGGCCATCTTGATATCATTTTCATTGACATCTCCCACTTCCTCCTTGACTATTTTCAAGACAACCTTTTCTTGAGGCAATGTTTTCATAATCTCTTTAATCGCCTCCAAAGATCCCAAAAAATCCGCTTTTAGAATAATGTTCAAAGCCGTTCTGTCTCCAATTTCGGCTTCCGGCAAAGTTTTGGCTTTTTCTTCTTCGCCTTTTTTAATATTAGCTTGAGCTTCTTCCAGCGTTTGAAAAACCGTTGCTTCTTCTCCTACCCATGGCACTTGGTCAAGGCCGATAATAACAACGGGATCCCCGGGCAAAGCTTCTTTAACCTGCTCTCCCAAAAAATTTTCCATCATCTTTACTTTTCCGGCAGAGGAGCTTGTTCCAACAGCTTGGCCTAAAACAAGCTTGCCTTCTTGAACCAGCAGAGTAGCGGTCGCTCCCCTTTTTGAATCTTGATATGATTCTATAATCACTCCTTTTGCCGGCTTGGAAAGATCCGCTTCTATATTATTCATCTCCGCCATCAATAAAATCATTTCTAAAACATCTTCCACTCCTTTGCCGGTTTTAGCTGATATTTCCATTGCCGGAACCTCCCCTCCGTTAGACTCAACCACTATTCCTTCTTCCATTAATTGCGATTTGACTTTCTCCGGATTGGCATTAGGCTTATCAATCTTATTCAATGCGATAATAATCGGCAAGCCTGCCGATTTGGCGTGTTTGATAGCTTCTTTGGTTTGAGGTTTGACTCCTTCAGAGGCGTCAATGACCAATATGGCAAAATCAGCGGCTTTCGCCCCCCGAGATCTTATGGCTGAAAAAGATTCATGCCCCGGAGTATCTATGAATGTGATTTTCCGATTTTCTTGATCTTGCTCCTTTGCCGGCACTGTAATTTGATAAGCTCCTACATGCTGGGTAATCCCGCCTGATTCCCTACGCAAGGTGCCAAAATCTTTTACGGCCATAAGCAGAGAAGTTTTTCCATGATCAATATGCCCCATTACCACCACTACCGGAGGCCGAGTTATTATATTTTGTTTCCCTTCTGTCGTTTTTGTTTTAGCCATTTGATAAATCTGATTTATTGATTAAAGAATTTTTAGCTTTTTCAAGGGCCTGCCCCTCTTCTTCAGAAAGCTGGTAAGAAGATTTTCCGTTGTTTATCGGCTTGGCAAAAATCCTGTTCCCGCTGCGTCCGCTTAAAGAAGTAACTATAAAGCCGTTATTCTCTCCGTCAAGCATAGCCAAGGAAAAACTTTGGTCTCCTCCCATTCCCTTATAGGGGTTGAAACGGATAAGGCCTAATTTTTGAAAAAAACCGGGTTTTGATTTTTCAATCTCTTCAATCCTGCCGGAAAGTTCTTTTATTTTTCCTTCAAGAGACTCAAAAACAGCCAAGGCTTCTTCTAAAGTTTCAGGAACTTTTTCGCTTTTTCGCTTTTTTGCAAAGTTAAACATCAAAAACAAGTTTAATATCTCTTGAAGGCATTGCCTTGCTTTCCTCTTATTATATTTTTCGGAAAGAAAAACGCCCTAAAAGAGGTTTTTCCCGTAAGAAAGCGGAAGGGGCGAGACTTGAACTCGCATGGGCTTTCGCCCGCCGCTTTTCGAGAGCGGTACCTTGCCAATTCGGTACACCCTTCCGCTTTTCTACGGGGCGAGCTCCCGTTTTGGCCATATCAGCACCCCTTCTTGCAAACAAGGCAGACCGACAAAAAAAGAAGAATACCCTGTTTTTGGCTTTTAAGTATGGTTTAAAATAACATTTTCCAGTCCAAAAAGCAATAAAATAACAGAGGCCCGGCCTCTGTTATTTATTGATTTACAGTATGGGAAAATCGTTATCGTAAACAATTCTGCTTGGAAGAACAAAAGGAGCCTTTTGGCCCAAAAAATGGACCACGAAATCAGCAAGCCGGCCTTTGGCGATCCTAAAGGCAAAAAATCGGCTTGTTTTTTTATGGTAGGCTTCAAAATTAGGAAAAGTTTCTAAAAGAATACAGGCGGCTTTCAGTCCCCAGATCAATCCTCCGCCGGACCAAGGTTTTACCATTCCAGCGGCGTCTCCGCATAAAGTAATATTCTTTTCTTCCGGCAAAACCATCCCTTGAGGCACGATGGCTGACTTCAATCCGATAGGCTGGCCGAGCTGGTCCGCGATAAAATCAATATTTTTCTCGGCTAAAAATTTTCTAAATTCAGGCAAGGCTTTCTCTTTGTCGGCCAAGATACCCCATTCCACTTCCCTGCCGCGGGCAATGCGCCAAATAAAACCTGAATTGACCGGCCAGGTTTCAGCCAAGTTATAATCATCCTCCTGCCTCTCAAAAAGCTGCAAGCCTAGTCTGAATCTTGGCATCGGCAACTTTAACGCCTGACGAATATGGGACAACCCCCCGTCGCAGCCGATAATTTTATCAAAGCCCTGCGGAATCCCTTTGATCTCTTTCTCAAAAAAAACTTCCGCTCCGGCAGATTTCGCTTTTTCCAAAAGAATTGCCGTTAACCCGGCCCGCGACAACGCTAAATGAATCGGCCGAAAATCCAAGCGTACCGTCTTTTCGGGAAAGTTTATTAAACAGCCGATAATCTTATTTTCTATCGTGTTTTCCTCTATTGGAATAAAATCTCTTATCCTTTCGGAAACCAAGGTTGAGCAAGGCTTGTCTCCGAAATCTTTTTCCGATCTTTTTTCGTAAACAAAAACTTTATGCCCTTTAAGGCTTAATTGCCAAGCCAAATAAAGTCCGATGACTCCAGCTCCGACAATCGCTATTTTTAAAGAATTGGACATATTAACAAAATTAATTTTTAAAAAATCTCCGGTTTATAATTCCCGAATGGTATTTTTCCGGGCAGAAAGGCTTCATTCTTAAAATTTCCGTTTTCAGACCAAGTTTATCAAGCGCAGCTTGCAACCCGTCGGTATAAGTTTTTTGGTCATAGCCTAGACAAATAATGTCCGGTTTGATTTCTCTTATAATGGAATACGGATCTTCTCCCCTGCCTCCAAGTCTTGCCTCGCCGACAAAAGAAATATTTCTAACGTCCTTCAATCTTTCTTTTTCATTTTTTAACGGCCTGTGCTTTTTTATTTTTTCTACCGTAAAATCTCTAGAAACAACCGCGGACAGAAAATCCCCTTTTCCTCTCGCCTGCTTTAGAAAGTCTATATGCCCGGGGTGGAGAACATCAAAAGTGCCGAACACCAAAACTTTTCTCATTGCTTTAATATTAGCCAATAAGACCGCCAAGGACAATGAAAAAGAACAACAATAAAGTTTTGCTTCAAAACAACCAAGAAGTTCCAATAAAAAAACCGCCGTTGACGGAAAGTTTCTTTGTGGACCCGCGGGGAATCGAACCCCGATTAAATCCATGCCATGGATCCGTGATGCCTTTATACTACGGGCCCTTTATGTACTATTTTTGGTATCTCCAATAATTCTCCTAAAATTTTTGCTGAAAAAACATCAATACGGCACACTCCTTTATAGTCTAATTTTTTTGACGGTTTACCAATAGTGCGAGGATCAATTCTAGCCTTATAAAATCTCTCAAAAGGAATATCCGTAACTCTAGACCAATATTTCTCTAGCCTTTTGATATCTTGGTCTGCTCGGCATTGAAGCGTGCACCTAATCTTGCTTTCGTCAATTTTGTAAACAACACGCAACAAACAAAGGAATAAACTCACAGTCAAAGGATCCGAATTGCCAAATGTTACTGATCCCCTTTTTCTATTTTTTGCTCCCTCTCCTAAATAGAGCATCGCAAGGGCAATCTTAGCAGTCTCAATGTCTTCAATCTTTTGAGATAAGTGGTAATTTCTTTTCCTTATTGATTCTAGTTCCTTAATCGCCTTCATCTTTTTTTCTTCAACGGCAAGCTTTCTGGCTTTAATTAAGTTAGAATCACTGATTTCTTTTATCCTTCTTTGGTAATTTACAGAAAGAGAAATACCTCGGCACCAGCCCGAAATAGTACTTTTAGGAATTTTTAAATTTAAAAATTTTAAAATTTCAGAATAAGTTTTTCCTTCTCTTCTAAGATTAACTACTTTTTCTTTTATCTCCCTCCTTCTCATTACTACTATCGTGCCATAGAATATTTCAATGTGCAATAATGTAGCCGAGGGTTCTATGTTCTCAACCGAAATTTACCTTACCATAATTTCTAAATTTTGGGTAGATTACGGATTAAACAAGAAGGAAGTAAAATTTTACCAATATAAATAATAAATCTCTTAAAAAGTTCTCATTGCTCCTTTGACGGCGAGCAGGCCGGTGGCGGAAGCTTTAACAATATCCCGGCTTAACCCCGCTCCGTCTCCGGCGGCAAAAAGATTTTTAATGTTTGTCTGCATGTTCTTATCAACGCCTATTTTCATCGCGTAGTATTTAATTTCAGGCGCGTATAAAAAAGTTGAATCAGTGGCAACTCCCGGAATCACTTCGTTAAGCTTGTCCAATCCTTCAATAATATCGGTAAGAATCCTATGAGGCAAAGCCATGGCGATATTGCCGGGAGTTACATCGGCGAGAGTCGGATGAAAAGTGCTTTTCTTCAGTCTCCATATATTGGATCTCCTTCCGCGGCGCAAATCCCCCAGTCTTTGGATTATAGGCTTACCTTGGCCGAGGATAGTCGCCAGTTTTGCGATTGACTCCGCATAAGTAGTAGTATTTTCCAAAGGTTCGGTCAGCCTTGTTTTCACCACAAAAGCGAAATTTGTATTCTCCGACTTTTTGTTTGTAAAAGAATGGCCGTTGACTCCTATAAAATTGCCGTAATTTTCTTTGACGACAAAACCTTCATGGTTCGTGCAAAAAGTGCGGATGAAGTCTTCATATTTGGATGTCCAAATATGAAATTTCGGATCTCTGTTGACTTCTATTACCGACTTCATAATAATCGCGGGAACCTCAACTCTGACTCCTATGTCTATCGGCGCATGAACGGCGGAAATGTTGTGCTTCTTGACCATTTCTTCCACCCAGCCGACCCCTACGCGGCCCGGAGCGAAAATAGTCTTTTCTGAACGGAGAATATCTCCATTCTCTAAAACTACGCCCTTGCATTTTTTCTCTTTTACAGCCAAATCCTTTACTGTCGTGTTGGTGCGGATTTCTATTCCTTTTTCACGCAAATAATCCGCGAATTTTTGTATAAGCCTGGGAGTGTTTTCGCTTCCCAGGTGGCGCTGGCGGATACGGACAAATTTGATTCCCGCCGACATAGCTTTTAAGGACAGTTTCTCTATCTTCCCTTCATCTGTTCCGTGTATTTCTTTCGGAGCTCCGAAGCGCAAGAAAGCCTGCTCTATATAATCAACTATTCTGCATGAAGTTTCATCGTTGCCGGTAAAATCGGAAAGATCTCCCCCTACCACGTCATGGCGCAAATTAAGTATTCCGTCTGAAAAGATGCCGGAACCTCCCACTCCGCACATAATGTTGCAAGGGCTGCAGTTTAAGCAATTGCTCCCGTTTCCGCTAACCGGACATTTTCTTTCCATCGCCTCCGAGCCTTTATCAATTATTATAATTTTTAAAGATTTTTGCAGGCGCGCCAATTCATAAGCGGCAAACAACCCGGCCGGACCGGCGCCGATAATAATAAAATCATATTTTTTTTCGCTGTCCATTTTCTCTCAATTTCTTAATTTTTTATTAAAAAAAATTGGCCTATAAAGCCAATCGGGGAAACAAAAATCATTATAAAAATTATTTTTTCTAAAAAATTTCTTTTTTCTTTCATTATCTTGCAAAAATTACGTTGTGTCCCTGACAGGAATCGGACCTGTATCTAGAGCTTAGGAGGCCCTCGTTCTATCCATTGAACTACAGGGACAACGCCAGGGACGATCTTTAACCGCAGGTATATTAACAATTTTTACAGTTGTTGGCAAGAGAATTAAATGCTAAAATACTTCTTGAATTAGCTTGAATAACCATTAAAAGCCTTGATCAGCAATTTAATTTATATGTCAAAAACTCTTGTCAGCAAGCTGGCTAAAAAGATTTGCCCGGCGGTTATTACCATTGTCGTTTCCAAAGACCTTCCAAAAATAGAAGGCTTCTATTATTTGCCTTACGGCGGAGAGAATATAATGATGCCCAAAATAGAACAAGAAGGATTTAAAGAGCGCACCAAAATCGGAGGAGGATCCGGCTTTATTGTTTCCGCCAACGGATACATATTAACAAGCAACCATGTCGTCTCGGACAAGGAGGCCGATTATACGGTTCTTTTGGACCCTGAAAGTTCTTGTCCGGCGGAAGTTTTGGCTCGCGATCCGATTAACGATATTGCCATTCTAAAAATAGATTACGGCAAGCTCCCATACTTGGATATGGGAGACTCCAATAAGGTAGAGGTCGGAGAAACGGTAATTGCGGCCGGAAACGCCTTGGGAGAATTTCACGATACTATTTCCCTGGGGATAGTATCCGGATTGAGCCGTTTTTTAACCGCTTTCGGAGGAGGAATGGATCCTCAAATAGAAAATTTAAGAGGCCTAATCCAAACCGATGCCGCTATAAATCCGGGCAATTCAGGCGGACCGCTGGTTGATATGAAAGGCAAGGTTATCGGCATTAATACCGCTGTTGTGGCCGGAGCCCAAAATCTTGGATTTGCCATTCCCGTTAATTACGCCAAAAAAGATTTGGAAGAGGTCAAAAAGTTCGGCAAAATCAAAAGGCCGTACTTGGGGATAAAATACATTTTGCTTAATAAAGAAATTGCCCAAAAGAACAAGCTTCCGGTTGATTACGGCGCTTTAATCGCCCGAGAAGCTTTGGGCGTGGGGCCGGTGATGGAGGACTCCGCCGCCGACAGATGCGGACTGAAAGAATATGACATTATCCTTGAATGCGAGAATGAAAAAGTTTCCGATAAAAATTCTTTAACAACTCTCCTGCAAAAACACAAAATCGGAGAAACCGTCAGACTTAAAGTCCTGCGAAACGAAAAAGAAATAGAGCTTAACGCCACATTGGACGAAGGAAGATAGATAATATATTTTTCAGCAAAAAACCGCTTGATTTTTCAAGCGGTTTTTTATTGAAAGAATCAGCGAACCGGTTTCCATCCTCCGGGGACGCCTTTTTTGCTAAAAACAATCTGCCACAATTGAGCGCCGCGCGCGCGGAACATTCCGGCGCAAGACAATAAATAATATTCCCACATCCTAAAAAATTTTCGGCCGTACTTTTTCTCCAATTTCGGCCAGTTCCTTTTAAAGTTTTTATGCCAAGCCATTAAAGTTTTGTCGTAATCGGCTCCAAGATTCTGCCAATCTTCCATCACGAATATTTTTTCCGCTGCCTCCCCTATTTGCTTGATTGAAGGCAAATGGCTGTTTGGAAAAATATATTTTGCCACCCATGGATCGGTTACTGTCGTAGTTTCATCGCTGCCGATGGTATGGAGTAAAAAAAGCCCGTCATCTTTTAAGCAATTATCAACCGTCCGCATATAGTTTTTATAATTCTTGCTTCCGACATGTTCTATCATCCCGATAGAAACAATTCTATCAAACTGCCTGTGCGTTTTTCTATAATCCTGCAGCTTAATTTCAACCGGCAGCCCCTTGCATAATTTTTTGGCAAGCTCCGTTTGTTCTTTTGAAACAGTAATTCCAACCGACTTCACGCCATAACGCTTGGAAGCGTATTTCATAAAAGTCCCCCATCCGCAGCCAATATCCAAAACTTCCATTCCCTTTTTTAATCCAAGCTTTTTGCAGATTAGTTCAAATTTAGCTTCTTGGGCTTCATTTAAATTTTTTGCCGGCTTAATCGGAGAACTCCAATAACCGCAAGAATAAGCCATCGTTTTACCAAGCATCAGCTGGAACAAATCGTTTCCGATGTCGTAATGCTTCTTTCCTATCTCAAAGGCTTTCTTCCCTGCCTGTTGGTTCAGAACAAAAGAAGTTATAATCTGCAAAATCAAAGGCCACTTGAAATTAAACTTTTTGTCCAGCTTGTGGCAGATTACGCGATAAAAAAATTCATCAAGCCTCTTGCAGTCCCACCAGCCGTCCATATAAGCTTCTCCCAAGCCTAAGCTTCCTTGGGCGAAAACACGATCAAAAGTTTCTTCCTTATGCACGCAAATATCCCAAGCTTCCCTGCCGTTAATATTTATTCCCGCAGGAAGAATCATTTCCTGCGCCAATATTTTGGCATTTTTAGCCATAGGCCCCTCCGTAATTATTCAACGCCAAACTTTTTTGTTTTCCAGCTTAAAAAAGTTAGGCGGCCAAACAAATTACGGCATTAAAAGATTTAAAAAAGAGGCTTTCGGTTAAGCTATGAAACCTTAAGAGGCTTTTATTTGACAAGCTGAAGGCAATTTTCTTTGGCTGCTTCCTCCTCAATTTTGTCGCAGACGGATGGATCTTGATTGCTGACAGCAATACCCGTATAACAGTCGTCTCTGCCAATTTGGCTTTCTACCGTGTCGCAAACTGATGAATCCTGTTTTACTTTAGCCATATTTAAATAGCAATCGTCTTTTTCGCGCCGGCCGGAGATTTTATCGCAAATAGAAATATCTTCCGCGGCCAATGCGACTCCTGAATAGCATCTGTCTTTTTCTTCTTGCCCAAGCGATTGCACTGCCTCTTCTTCGCAGATAGAAATATCTTTTTTCGCTTGGGCGAATTCACAATAGCAATAATACTTTCCGTTTAAGTCCCTAGCCTTATCGCAAACGCTCAAATCATCTCTGCTTTGAGCAAGGCTGGCATAGCATACATTTCTAGAAAGCTCATCTGGATTATCGGCGCAGCTTTTTGCGTAATCAACTTGTCCAAAAAAACTCGGAAGCGAGAGGGACTCCATTTGTTTTTCCAAATATTGACGGTTTAAAATAATCCCCGCCCCCGCTAAAATAGCCACAACGACAACAACGGCAATATATTTGATATTGGATTTTTCTTGAGTGATAAAAGACATAATTAAAAATTAATGGTTATTCTTAAATTATACCAAAAATCTTTTCTATTAAAAACAATAAAAAGCATTGCGGCAAAATTATCGTACGAAAAACTTTCTGCCGAAAAGTTTTTTTGCTAAAATAAATATATGTTTAGAATCGCAAGCATAGCTTTTATTATTTTTCTCAAGTTCGCAATTCCCGTTGCGATTGCTTTCTCCCCTTTTATCGCCGGCTGGGCTAATTTTGTGCTTGATACGATAGACGGAGATATGTTAATCCCTCTTGGTCTTGCAGATTCAACATACCAGCCCATAGATAAAATTGCGGACTGGGCGACATATATCGGAATGGTTTTCGCGGCTTGGAGGCTTAAATGGGGAATACGAAAATGGATTTACGGATTATTCGCGTTCAGAAGCATCGGACAGCTGGCTTTTCTTTTAACCGGCGACGAACGGCTGCTCTTTTTCTTTCCCAATTTTCTTGAACCGCTCTTTTTGGTTTATGCCACTATTTTTTTCTTTAAAAAAGCAAGCGAATTTTTAACCTTTGAATTCTATTTAAAACACAAATGGGCCATTTGGATCTTTGTCGTTCTTTATAAAATGCAGGATGAATACTTAACCCATATCGCCAATATAGACAGATCGGATGCTATTAAAGGATTGATAAA
>JAQTVQ010000010.1 GCA_028706715.1 Minisyncoccota bacterium
CAAAGATAAAATTTCAAATTTCAAAGCTCAAATGTCAAATCAAATCCAAAATCCAAAAACCGAAAAGCAATATGATTTAGGGGAAAGGACAGCTAAGTTGGGAGAGGAAATCATTGAATTTGCTGGTAGCTTGCCAGAAACAGCGTTAAACCGTCCGCTTATAAGCCAAATAGTCCGTTCGGGTACTAGCGTAGGTGCAAATTATATGGAAGCTGACGGTGCGGAATCAAAGAAAGATTTTCAGCATAAGATAGCGCTCTGCAAAAAAGAAGCGAAAGAAACAACACATTGGTTGAGAATGATTGCCAAGGCGAATCCTATCCAAGCAAGCAAATGTAGAAATCTTTGGCAGGAAGCCCACGAATTGTGTTTGATATTTTCTTCTATTTTAAATTCAAGAAAGAAATAGTTTTTAGATTTTGAGCTTTGGATTTGATTTGACATTTGGATTTTGACATTTGATATTAGATTCGGGAAAATAATTTTAATATTTTAAATTGTCATTTTGATTTTTGCCTGCCTGCCGGTAGGCAGGATATTTTCATTTTGAATTAAATAATATATGTTCCAAAAGATTTCCGTAATTTTATTATCTTTACTTTTTATCCCTTTTTCGGTTTTCGCCGGGGGAGATTCTATTGGCTTGTCGGTCAGTCCTCAAAAATATGAATTGGATGTTTTTCCGGGAGAGAGCTTTGATTACAAGCTGGAAATTAAAAATTTAAGCGATTTGGCAATGCCGGTTAAAATAAGGATGGCCGACTTTAACGCTCTTGACGATACGGGAGAGATGATTTTTAGCGAAGCCGAAAGCGTTTCCAGCCAATGGTTCGGCATTGATAACTCCGAAATAATTTTATCCGGGAAGGAAAAAAGAGAGGTTAGTTTTAGCTTTTCCATTCCCAATGAAGCGGAAAGGGGAGGATATTATAATGTAATGATTTTTGAGCCTCAAATGCCTTCTTACTACTTTAAAGAAGGCCGGCCCAAAGCCATTCCCGTTGTCGGCGTTTTATTTTTAATTTCAGTAAAGAATTTATCAATAGACAGCGAGGAAGAATTTTCTGGGTTGCAAATAGTGGAATTTTCCATTCCCAAAGAAGAAAGAGCGGAGGTCTTGGAAAAGATTGCCGGCGTTTTTTCTTCAAGGGGAGCGGCTTCCGTCCAAAGCGCTTATAATTCTTCAGCCTTGCCTTTTGCGGAAAAAACGCCTTCTTCTTTTTCCGTAAAAATTAAAAACAACGATTACTATCACCTTAAATCTTCAGGAAAAATAGTTATTTATGATATTTTTGGCAACAAAGCAGGAGAGACCGACCTTAGCCAAAAAACCATTTTACCCGGGAGAACGAGATTGTTTAAGTCCGAATTTTTGCCTGAAATGCCTGGATACTTGAAGTGGCTGCCCGCCTCAATATCAAGTTTTTTCTTAAATAATTTCTTTATCGGGCAATATCAGGCGGAAGTGACAATGCAGGGAATAAATCCTGTATCGGGAGAAAATTCAGGATCAACGCAAAAATTTTCTTTTGCCGTATTCGCCTGGAAATTTTGGCTTCCGTTATTTATTATTGCGGTTTTGGCGCTGGTCTTGAGAAAGAGGATAGGCAAGGCCATATTGGCGCTGATTAAGAAATAGAAACTACCTAATAATTTTCAATGGTTAAAGTTCCAACGGAGAGGAGCCCATGAATTTCATTTTATTTTCTAAAAAATAACGAATAAACTGAATAGAAAGCTTAAAAAATCGGGGCAGAGTTATCCACAACCTTTCAAATAATTTTTATGTTATACTTATTTTAGATTATTCAAAGGTCTATCCATTATAAAATATAAATATTTTTTGGCTTGTTTATTAATCAAGCTGAAGAAAACAAGAAAATGGTTTATAAAAATACAATTTTTGCCGGCGCAGGACTGTTTTCCGTTTTATTTGCAGTATTGCTTTTATCTGGAATAGTTTCTTTGCCTAATTTTGCTAATGCTTCTGAAACTGTAAGCGTTTCGGCAACCATAGAAGAATGGGTGAGTTTTGCCGTTTCTCCGACTACCACGGATTTGGGAACGTTGGTTGATGCCTCCGGAAATGTAAGCATCGGTTCGGCCACTTCCAGTTTGACTCTTAGCAGCAATAGTAGCGATGGTTATTCAGTTACTATTGAAGGCACGAACGGAGGATTAAACGGCAGCAACGGTGGAACGATTGCCACTCCTGCTGCAGCAGCCACCACTACTTGCTCCGCTGCCGGAGACGGAACTGATGCCTACGGCGCGCAGGCAACTTCGACGACTTTAACGATTCTTTCTCCTTTTAATGTAAGCGGAGACGTAGTAGGATCCGTAGCGGCCAGTTCGCAGAATCTTTTGAGCAGCGCTTATTCCACCAGCTCGCAATCAGCGATTCTGACAGTTAAAGCCAGCGCCAACAAGTTTGATAAGAATGGTGCTTATACCGATACTCTGACCTTGACTGCCCTTCCTTCAGTCCCATAAATTTGTTTTGGGCTGGAGTAAAACTATCATTGAAAATAAACTAGAATGGAAACTATAAAAAATATTGCCATAACCAGCCTAGTCCTGTCTTTTTTTTCCATCTTTCTTTTAGGGCTGGCTGGAATTTTTGTGTTGCCTCATTCTGTTTCAGCCGAAGATATCAATGTTACAGCGACAGTTGAAGAATGGGTGAGTTTTGCCGTTTCTCCGACTACTACGGATTTGGGAACGTTGGTTGATGCTTCCGGAAATGTAAGCATCGGTTCGGCCACTTCCGGCTTAACTTTAAACAGTAACAGTTTTGACGGTTATTCTGTTTCCATCCAAGGTGCGAACGGAGGGCTGGAAAATGGCATTTATTTGATTGCCACTCCTGCTGCAGCAGCCACCACTACTTGCTCCGCTGCCGGAGACGGAACTGATGCCTACGGCGCGCAGGCAACTTCGGCGACTTTAACAGTGCAAAGCCCTTTTAACGTAAGCGGAGATGTGGTAGGATCAGTGGCAAGCAGCAGCTCTCAATCGCTTTTGAGCAGCGCTTATTCCACCAGCTCGCAATCAGCGATTCTGACAGTTAAAGCCAGCGCCAACAAGTTTGACGCAAGCGGTTCTTATTCGGATACTTTAACTTTAACTGCGCTTCCTAATCCATAGATATTATTATTTAATTTTATGAGAATAAAGAAAATACTGTTATCCTTTTTGTTTTTAGGAGGAATATTTTTTTCTCAGTCGGTTTTAGCTGAAGGAGGGATGGCTTTGGGTATTTCTCCTGCGGTTTTTGAAATTACGGCCAATCAGGGGGAAGTCATAGAAAATATAATCAGAGTCAATAATCCTACTGATAATATTGTTAATATAAAAATGACGGCGGAAGACATAGAGCCTAGCGGAGAACAAGGTAATGTCATAGTCAAAAATCCCGGAACGGAAAGCTATTCCATCGCTAGCTGGATTAAATGCGACCCGGAAACTTTTCAGCTCAATCCTAGAGAGGAAAGAAAAGTTAAATTTACCATTACGGTTCCTCAAAACGCAGAACCGGGCGGCCATTACGGAACAGTTGTCGCCGGTCCCAATGTTGTTGCCAGTTCGTCGGTGACAGGAGCCGCTATCGTTCCAAGAGTAGGAGCGGTTATTTTAATCAATTTGCCGGGAGAGAAGAAAGAGCAAATAATCGTAAAAGATTTTTATACCCAAGTTAAAGAAAACGGGGATAGGCCCTCTTTTTTCAAGACGAATTTTTTTCAATATCCTCCTGTCGGCTTTGCCGCAAAATTTGAAAACAAAGGCACTGTTCATATAAAACCCGGTGCTTCCATCGTTATTACTAATTGGTTCGGCCAAAAAGTTGACCAAATTGAACTGCCGGCTCAAAATGTTTTGCCTAACGCTACCAGGATAATAAGCACCGAATGGAATGGTTCCAGTTTCAATTTTGGCCGATATACGGCGACTCTAGCCGGGGCATTCGGCACTTATAATACTCCTTTGTCTTCAAGTAATATTATTTTTTGGATTTTTCCGATAAAAGAGATCCTTATCGCTTTAGCCATAATAATTTTCTTTATTTTTACAAGAAAAAGGTGGTGGACAGCCTTAAAGATTATATTAACGGGTAAAAAATAACGGGTAAAAAAATAGAAAATTTATTCAATCTCCAACATTAAAATACACAGGTGCCACCTGTGTATTTTTAGTCTTGGAGGAATTTTTGTTATAATTAACCAATAAATGGAAACCGTAATAAATAAACGGAAAATTTTTAATTTAACTTGCCTTTTGACAGATTTTTTTTGGGGGATTTTATTTGTCCTTTTTTTGTTTGTTCCTCCTCATAATGTTTTAGCTGAAGAGCCTCAAGTTAATATTTCTGTCCAAGCCAGCGTTCAAGACTGGCAGGCAACCACAACTCCTCCTCTTCCGCCGGGCGGAGGAGGCGGCGGAGTTGTTATACCCGAGGTTCCTACAGCCAAAGTGATTTTTATCGGCCGCGCTTATCCCAATGCCTTGGTTACGCTTTTAAAGAATGAAACAGTGGCTGCTACTTTTTTTGCCGAAAGCTCGGGAGTTTTTAGAAAGGAAATCTCTGCCGTTTCCGGAGGGAACCAGACTTTCGGGCTTTGGGCGCAGGACAGCGACGGCCGCAAGTCGGTTACTTTAAGCTTCTCCGTGAGTATTCTTGCCAATGCCACAACAACAATTTCCGGTATTTTTATTTCTCCGACCATTGATGTCAATCCGATACAAGTGGAAAAAGGCAAAGATGTTGATATTTTAGGCCAAGCTTTTCCCGAAAGCCAAATTAAGATTTTTGTGCACTCAAAGGAAGTCGTTAAAGACGCGGCAGCGAGCAAAAACGGGAAGTGGGAATATAAGTTAAACACAGCGGCGCTGGAGGAAGGAGAGCATCAGGCTAAGGCGAAATCTTTGTTTGGAGAAGGGGAGCAAAGCTCTTTTTCCCAGTCTCTTTCTTTTTTGGTTTTGCGCAAGGGCGCTTTAGTTTGCAAGGGCGCGGATCTCAATTTTGATAACAGAGTCAACATTACTGATTTTTCCATTTTGCTTTATTTTTGGAACCAAAAAAAACCGGCAAATCCCTGTGCCGACATTAATTTTGATGGTATAGTCAATATAGTGGATTTTTCTATTATGATGTATTGGTGGACATCTTAATTTTTCAGTTAAGTTTTTCTCTGCAGGTTTATGAAAAACATAATAAAAGCCGGCGCTTCAATTTTATTTGGATTGGCGCTATATTTTTCTTTTTGTTGTCCGGCAGCAGCGGCCGAATTGTATTTTGAGCCTCAAAACCGGACGATTCAGCAATGTGAAAATTTTACGGTTGAAGTTTGGCTGGACACGCAGGGGGAAAATATCAATGCCGTTGAAGCAAGCCTGCTTTTTTCCCAAGGAAAGATAGAGCTGGCTGATATTTCTCAAGGAGGATCGTTATTGGATCTTTGGCTGGTTGAACCGTCTTTTTCCAATCAAACAGGAGAAATAAATTTCAGCGGAGGCATTCCAAACGGTTTTCAAGGAAAAGGAAAGATACTGTCCCTTGCCTTTAGCCCTGTTCCCGCGGAAGCGGACATAATTACTGCGCAGATTATTTTTCAAAACGGCTCCAAAGTTCTATTGAACGACGGCTACGGAACCGAAGCGTCTTTAACTTTTAAAACAGCTGATTTTGTGATAACGGCCGCAGCAAAAGACTTGCCGGTTATCATCTCTCAAACTCATCCCAACCAATCTTTTTGGTATGCAGACAAAAAGCCTCTTTTCTCTTGGGAGGCTGCGCAGGGGGCGGATTATTCTTACCAGCTTATCGGGTCGGATAAAAAGATTGTTGCTTCAGGAGAAAAAATAAAAACTAAAGAAGAAAACATTGCGTTGGATTTTGATTTAAGCGGCGAGAGCGACGGCGTATTTTATTTTTCTTTGCGCCAAAAACTTCCGGGGCAGGAATGGTCTCAAGAAGCGGCCCATTTCAGAATAATGGCAGACACCGTTCCTCCTGAAGATTTTTTTCCGCAGATAGGAAAAGATGAGTTTATCTCCGAGGGAAAATATTTCGTCAGCTTTGCGGCCAAAGATAAAACTTCAGGAGTTGATTATTATGAAGTGTCGGAAATTGACGATTGGGGAATTTTTGATTTTATAAATATAAATAAAAAAAACCTTGTTTGGCGCAAAGCTTCCAGTCCTTATTTGCTGGCAGACCAAAGTTTGAAATCAAAGATACTGATAAAAGCTGTTGATAAGGCCGGTAATGAGAGAATTGCCAAGGTAGTTCCGCCGAATAAAACGGTTTATTGGCAGGCAGGAGTCCTATTATTAATATTAGTTATTTTAGTCGGGGCGATTGTCGTATTCAAAAAAAAGAAAATAAAAGTTAAGAAATAAAACTTCTAATCAAATCCCAAACCTTTTTTCTTAAATTGTATCGTTTTTATAAATTGGGATTTTGTTAAGCCAATCATAAATTAGGCTAATTAGAAAATTACTGCATGTTTCGGACTTCAAATCTCAAGAGAATATTTTCCATTTTTTTGACGGTTTTTGTCTTATCTTTGCTTTGTCCGAAAACAGCCGCCGCATCCGGCGCATCTCTATACTTGTCTCCCAACTCGGGAACTTTTTCTGTCGGATCAACTTTTGACATTTCAGTCTTTGTTAATACCGGATCGGAAGAAGTCAATACGATTGAAGCAAGGCTTAAATTTGATCCCAAAAAAATACAGATTGTTAATCCTGCGGCTGGAAAATCATTTATTAATGTTTGGATCGCCCAGCCCAGTTACTCAAATGTTGCGGGAACTATTATTTTCCAAGGAGGAGTGCCTTCTCCGGGAATTAAAACTTCTTCTGGCTTGGTTTCTACGGTTACTTTCAGGGCAATTTCTCCGGGCCAAACTTCAATAGAATTTTTGGATTCTTCAAAAGTGCTTTTAAATGACGGCAAGGGGACCGATGTTTTAACTTCCAAGCCAAAGGGAACTTATGAAATAACCGTTCCTCCGCCCGAAGGTCCAAAAATTTTTTCACCCAGCCATACTGACCAAAACAAATGGTATCAAAATAATAATCCCACTTTTAGCTGGGAGGCTGAAGAAGGAGTGGAGGATTTCAGTTATATCTTGGATCGCAGCCTTTACGGCGCGCCCGATAATATTGGAGAGGGAAAAGAGACATCCGTTTCTTACAGCGACTTGGAAGACGGCATTTGGTATTTTCATATTAAAGCGAAAAAAGGAGGAAGCTGGGGAGGAATCAGCAGCTATCTTGCGCAAATAGACACCACTCCGCCGGCTGTCTTTGCTCCGTCCGCTAATCCTGTTTTAAGGCAGCCGAATTTAACGACTGGCCAGCCCATTATAACTTTTTTTACGACAGATGCTCTTTCCGGAACGGCCTACTACCAATTAAAAGTGATTGATTTGTCAGATACAGGCGAAGCCGGCACGGGATTTTTTGTGGAAGCAAGCAGTCCTTATAAAATATCAAAGCTTCCTGTGGGAGAATACGAAGTGGCTGTCAGGGCTTTTGACAATGCCGGCAACTGGCGGGATTCTTCAAAAAAAATAGAGGTTTTTGACTATCAGAAAGCTTTTTATTTTACTCAAAAGGGGCTGTCCTTTTTTAATTTTTTCTTTTCATGGATGGCTATCGCCGCTTTTATTTTGATTCTAGCGGCGGCAATTATTTTTTTCACTTGGATTTATTTGCGGAATTATAAAAAAATGAAAAAGAAAAGAGAAAAGCTGGAAGGATTGATAGAAAAAGCAAGATCGGGAAAGAATGCTTTGGAAGAAAGGCTGGAGGAAAATAATAAAATAAAAGAATCTTTATGAGAAAAAAAACAGTTTTTTTAATGCTTTTGTTTTTAAGCATGGCACTTGGCGGTTTTGCTTCAGCCGAAGAAACGGCTCCGACGATTTCAATCAGTCCGGAAAATTATTTTGCCGGAGAAGAAACCCTTTATTTGCAGGGGAGAGCAGAGCCTAACGCAAAAGTTTTTATTTTCTTGAGAGATATTGATGGGAAAGAAACAAAGAAATGGATAGTTCAAAGCAATTCCAACGGAGACTGGAGCCTCATGTCCAAAGACTTGGTTAAGGCAGGGGAGTATAAATTTTTTGCAGGATCCCAAAAAGGAGAAGAAATGTTTTTTTCAAAAGAAAAATCAATAGAAATTTTTTTAAATGGAATTGTAATTTTTGGACTGGCAACAAGTTTTAAAAATTTAATTTATATATTGGCGGTAATATTGGCCGTTGCCGCTGTTTTTTTCGGAACAGTTATTTTTAAAATTGAAAAAGCCAAAAAAAGGATGCGGAAAGAAGTAAAAGAAGCGCGCGATATTTGCGGAATTGTTTTTGAAAACCTTCAAGAAAAAATCAAAAAAAGGATAGAGCTTATAGACAGCCAGCCCGGTTTCAATATAGAAGAAAAAAAAGCTTTTGATGATTTGAATAAATTTTTAAATGCCGCTTGTTCGTCAATAGAAAAAGAAATCTTAGACGTGGAGAAGCTAATAAAATAATATTATATTTTTAAATGAAAATAGAGCCGCTGAATTTAATCAATAGATTTTTCTTTTTTTCTCTTGCCCTTTTCTTTTTCGTTCCGTTTGGCGACGTTTTGGCGGATCAAGCCGATTTTTATTTATCTCCGGCCAGCGGGACATATGAGCCAAACAGTTTTTTTTCGGTTTTTGTAAAATTAAACGGAAACGGCAATCCGATTAATGCGGCCGAGGCGAAAATAAGCTTTGATCCCGGCCAGCTTTTTGTGTCCAGCATTTCCAAAGCCGGCTCTATTTTCAGCTTATGGACCAACGAGCCGGTTTTTTCCAATTCGCAGGGCAGCATTTCTTTCGGAGGGGGATCTCCTTTGGCATTTAACGGCCAAGCCGGAACTATTATAAAAATAGTTTTTCAAGCCAAAAGTTCCGGCCAAGCCAAAGTTCGTTTTGCTTCAGGCGCAATTTTAGCCGCTGACGGTAGAGGAACCAATGTTCTAGGGGAAATGATTGGAGGAGCTTATAATTTAAAATTAAGCGGTGAAGCCATCCAGCCGGAGCAGCCTATTTTAGAGCCGGAAATAAAAGAGGGTGCTCCTGACGCGCCGATTATCTTTTCCAAAACCCATCCCGACAGCTCCAAATGGTATAGCGATCCGAATGCTGAATTTTCTTGGCAGACTCCATCGGATATTTCGTCCGTAAGGCTTTCAGCCGGAAAGAATGCTTCTGTCCCGCCGGAAGTATTATACGATTATGGTATCTCCGAGAAAAAGATGAAAGGGCTTGAAGATGGCGTTTGGTATTTTGCCGCTCAATTTAAAAATCAAATCGGATGGGGGAAAATATCCTCTTTCAAATTTCAGATAGACTCAAAACCGCCGGAAAAATTTAAGGTTCAAATTAAAGAAGGAGAAAAAAATTCAAACTCCCAGCCAACGCTAATTTTTGAAGCGAAAGATCAAACATCCGGCATTGACCGTTATGAAATAAAAATTGATCAGCAGGATTTTATTTCAACCAAAGAATCGGAATTTAAGCTGCCCCCGCAACCTTCCGGCAAGCATATTATAGAATGCAAAGTTTTTGATAAAGCGGGAAATTACGCTCTGGCAACCGTTGAAGCGGAAGTTACTTTATTGGAAGCTCCGAAGATTATTGAGTATCCCAAAGAATTGTATCCGGGAACTCCTCTTTTAATAAAAGGATCGGCTCCTTCTGGATGTTTGGTTAAAATTCATTTGCAAAACAAAAAAACGGGAGAAACGACAGGAGAAGCCGTAGTGAATAATAACGGAGAATGGTCTTATATTGATTTTTCAATAAAAGAAAGCGGAATTTATCGTATCTTTGCTTATACGGAAGACGGCGCCGGAGGAAAAAGCCTGCCGTCGCCAAAGATTACCGTCTTGGCAACGCGTCCTGTTTTTATCAGAATAGGAGACTTTTCAATCACTTGCTTAGCCTTGCTGATTATTCTGCTTGGACTGACTCTTCTTATTCTTTTTTACATATTTTTTGCTTGGAAAAAGAAAAAAGAAAAAACAAGAGAAGAAATATCCGAAGCGGAAAAAGCCTTAAGAAAGGCATTTAAGACTTTGAGGGAAGAAGCGAAAGAACAAATATCCCGGCTAGACGGCAAAAAAGGCCTTAGCAAAAGAGAGCAGCTTGTTTATGATGACTTGACGGAATCTTTGAAGATAGCGGAAAGATATGCCGGCGAAGCGATTAAAGACATCAGCGATGAATCTAAATAGGCATTATGAAAAACAAAAACAAAGAAAAAAAAGAGGAGCAAGCGAAAAATTTAGAAAAAGAAAAAATCAGCTGAAAGGGGAAAGCCCACAGAGAAAAGAAGAACCTCAAACCGATCAAGAATTATTTAGACAAAACAAAAACCGTTCTTTAAAAGAACGGTTTTATCAAGTCGGGGTGCTGGGAGTTGAACCCAGGTCACAAGACCCCCAGCCTTGCATAATGGCCGTTATACGACACCCCGTAAAAGACAAATAAAGTTTAAATCTAAAAAAGGAAAGTGTAAAGCTTTCAAGCAAAAGCCGCGGAATTTTTCGCGGCTTGCTTTGTTTTTTGGACTTTTAATTTATTTGTCTTTGGCTAAAGTTTTTATACATTTAGCGCAGATTAAAATTCTTTTTCCCGCGTATTCTTTGAACTTTGGATGTTTGATATCCTCGGGAATAGAAACCCATTGAAGATTGGGCTTCTTTCTGAATTTGGGAGAGGGGTTATATTTGCCTCGCAGCTTATTAAGCTTTCTCTCCATATGCGAAGTTTTTTCACAAATTGGACATTTCTTTGCCATACCGCAATATCTTATACCATTATGAATATTTTTTCAAGAGCCGTGATCCGTGTTTTAATTTTTAATATATTATGATAATAGAATAGTTATGGAGATTGTAATAATTTTAATTTCATTAACGATTTTATTATTTTCCGTAATCTTGCATGAGGTTGCCCATGGCACTGTTGCCTATATGCTCGGAGATCCCACTGCAAAGCTTTCCGGAAGGCTGACTTTAAATCCGTTGAAGCACTTGGATTGGACGGGCTCTGTTTTCCTTCCTTTGGTTTTGGTGATGATAAACTCTCCGATACTTTTTGGCTGGGCAAAGCCTGTTCCGGTCAATCCTTTTAATTTTAAAGACAAGAGATGGGGAGATTTGAAAGTCGGAATTGCCGGAGTCGCCGTTAATTTTTTGATAGCGGTTTCCTTCAGTCTTTTGGCGAGATTTTTCTTCGTATCCGAAAGCTTTTTCGGCATTCTTTATTACATAGCCGTTATAAATTTCATTTTGGGAATATTTAATTTGCTTCCGATTCCTCCCTTGGACGGATCGCATGTTCTTTTCAGTCTTTTGGGCGACAGATTTTCCGAATTCAAAATTTTTATGCGGCAATACGGTATCTTTCTTTTGGTCGCTTTAATCTTTTTGGGGCTGGGATGGATTTTTGACTTAAGTTCGTTTCTTTTTTATCTGATTTCCGGGCGCTGATTATTTGACATTTCCCTTTTTATTTGATAATTTATCCTTTGTTAATCGCTTAACATTAATATATATTTAATAATGGATAAGCGCGAAGCGCTTGATTATTTTTATTGCAAGAATTAACAGGGATTAAAGAATTAAAAATTTTAGATTTCTAAAAAATAAAAATGCCTACAATACACCAATTAATAAAAAAAGGAAGAAAGTCTCAAAAGGCGAAAAGCAAATCGCCGGCTTTGCAGTTTGCGTTTAACCCTATCAAGAATGCTCCCAAAGAATACAATTCTCCTTTTAAAAAAGGCGTATGCGTTAAGGTATTTACCACCACTCCCAAAAAGCCGAATTCAGCTTTAAGAAAAGTCGCCAGGGTCAAATTGTCCAACGGCATGGAAGTTGCCGCTTACATTCCGGGCATAGGCCACAAGCTGCAGGAACACTCAATAGTTATGCTTAGGGGAGGAAAGGTAAAAGATTTGCCCGGTGTCAGGTATCATATAGTAAGAGGAGTTTTGGATGCTTCAGGAGTGGAAGGAAGAAAAAAACAGAGAAGCGCTTACGGCGCCAAGAAGCCGAAAGCCGAACAATAATTTTTCTCAAAATTTAAACAATCGGTTGCCGCATCCATTTTTAAAAATATTTCGCGGCATTGCTTTGCGGAAGATAAAAGTCAATTAAATTATTTGAAATTAAAAACAATATGGCGTGCAGAAAAAACAAAAAAACAGAAATCCAGCCGGATCCTCTTTACAACGACATTGTAGTGGCTAAGTTTATAAACCACATATTAAAGAGGGGCAAAAAAACCGTAGCGCAAAAAATCGTTTACGGATCTTTTGACATAATTAAAAAAAATACCAAAAGAGAGCCGTTGGAAGTTTTCAGAGATGCCGTCCAAAATGTTTCTCCTCTTTTGGAAGTTAAATCAAAAAGAGTCGGCGGAGCCACTTATCAGGTTCCCACAGAAGTAAAAGGAGAAAGAAGATTGGGCGTTGCGATGAAATGGATTATTAATTCAGCAAAAGCTAAGAAAGGAAAAAAAATGGCCGAACATTTGGCTCAAGAATTAACAGACGCCTCCGAAAATAAAGGAGAAGCAATCAAGAAAAAAGAGAACGCTCACAGAATGGCCGAAGCCAACAGAGCTTTTGCTCATTTTTCTTTTTAATTTTTTAAAATATGCCTAGGAATTATTCCATAGAAAAATATAGAGACATCGGCATTATTGCTCATATAGATGCCGGAAAAACAACTACCACCGAAAGGATTCTTTTTTTTACGGGGGTTTCTCATAAAATAGGGGAAGTCCACGACGGAGAAGCCGTTATGGATTGGATGGCTCAAGAAAGAGAAAGAGGTATTACAATTACCTCTGCCGCCACTACTTGCTTTTGGACTCCTAAAAAATATTTAGACAGCCAAAGAACGGATGAATATCGTTTTAATATAATTGATACTCCCGGACACATTGACTTTACTTCGGAAGTCCAAAGATCTTTGCGCGTTCTTGATGGAGCGGTTGTCGTTTTTGACGGAGTGGCCGGAGTGGAGCCTCAATCTGAAACTGTTTGGAGGCAGGCTGATAAATATAATGTTCCCCGCATTTGCTTTGTAAACAAAATGGACAGGATGGGAGCCGACTTTGAAAAAGACCTCCAGTCTATTTGGACAAAACTGACAACCAATGCGGTAGCGGTTCAAATTCCTATCGGATCGGAATCCGATTTTGAAGGAGTCGTTGATTTGATTGAAAGAAAGGCCCTTCATTTTGAAGGAAAGGAAGGCCAAAATGTTAAAGTTAGCGATAGCGAAATTCCGGAAAATTTAAAACAGCAGGCAGAGGAATGGCGCCAAAAAATGGTGGAAAAAATTGTTGCCGAGGACGAAGATCTAATGAATAAATATTTGGCCGGCGAAGAAATTTCCATTGAAGAATTGAGATCGGTTTTACGGCAAGCGGTTATCGCTTACAGGCTGGTTCCTGTTTTTTTTGGAACATCTTTGCGCAATAAAGGCGTGCAGCCGATGCTGGACGGAGTTTGCTATTATTTGCCAAGCCCGATTGATTTGCCTCCGACCAAAGGTATTAATCCGGATAACGGAGAAGCCGTTGAGAGAAAGGCTTCCGACAGCGAGCCTTTTTGCGCTTTGGCTTTTAAAGTCGCCACCGATCCTTTTGTGGGAAGCTTAACTTATTTCAGAGTTTACTCCGGAACCTTTAAAAAGGGCAATTATCTTTTAAACACTATTACCGGCCAAAAAGAGAGGATCGGCCGTTTGCTTCGCATGCACTCAAACCAAAGAGAAGAGGTGGAAGAAATTTTTACGGGAGATATTGTCGGCACCGTAGGATTGAAAGATACTACGACCGGAAACACTCTTTGCGATGAAAACGCTCCTATTGTTTTGGAAAAGATTACTTTTCCGGAACCTGTTATTCATATCAAAGTGGAGCCAAAAACTAAAACTGATCAGGAAAAATTGGGAGTTTCTTTAAAGCGCCTTCAGGACGAAGATCCTACTTTTAGGATCAGGACGGATCAAGATACGGGAGAAACTATTATAGGAGGCATGGGAGAGCTTCATTTGGATATTATTATTGACCGCCTAAGAAGAGAGTTCGGCCTTGATGTTACTCCGGGACGCCCGCAAGTTGCTTACAAGGAAACCGTTGAAACCCACGCCGAAGCGGAAACGAAATATGTCAAGCAATCCGGAGGCCGCGGCCAATACGGACATGTAATGGTTAAAATTGATCCTCAAGAACAGGGACAAGGGTTTGAATTTGTAGACGAGATTAAAGGAGGAGTAATTCCCCGCGAATATATTCCAGCCGTTGAAAAAGGAGTTAAGGAAGCCTTGGAAAAAGGAGTTGTTGCCGGATTTCCAGTGGTGGATGTTAAAGTTACTTTATATGACGGCTCTTACCATGAAGTTGATTCTTCGGAAATAGCCTTTAAAATCGCCGGTTCAATGGCGGTGCAGGAAGCGGCTAAAAAAGCCAAAGCCTTTATTATGGAGCCGATTATGAAATTGGAAGTGGTGATACAGCCGGATTCTTTAGGCGATGTCATTGGAGATATTTCTTCAAGGAGAGGCCAAATTGAGGAAACTTCGGAGAGGGGCAATATGAAGGTTGTTGACGCCAAAGTTCCTTTGGCCGATATGTTCGGATATGCCACTTCTTTGCGTTCCTTGACGGAGGGAAGGGGAACATTTACAATGGAATTCAGCCATTATGAAAAGGTTCCTCAAAGCATTTCTTTGGCTATTGTTGAGGGAAGAAGAAGATAATATTTAAGAGAGCCGGCCGTATGGATTTAAAAGATCTTAAAAAAATAATTGACGGAGACAATTCCAAGATTATAATCGTGGAGAACGGAGAACCGGTTTTTGTCGTGATGGATTTTAAGGAATACGGAAAAACAAAAGGATTGGCGGTTAAGGCTCCAACGGTTTCCAGCAGCCCAAGAGGGTTGCCGGACTCTGTCAAAGAACCCGCTGAAGAGCAGTTAAAAATTGAAGATTTGCCTTTCTAGATATTGATATTTGAGGCCGAAAAAGTTTGCTGATTGCTCCAATGAAAGAACTAGAAGAATTGATAAACGGATAAACGCTGTAAACTGTTGACTTTTTTAAAAAATTCCGTTAAATTTATAAAGTAATAATTTAAAAATAAAAAATAAATCTTCCTTTACCTTAAAAAAAGTTTTGGAGGAAAATAAAAATTGAAACCCTAAGCTTAAAGCTTGAAACTTAAAAGTTCCAACTTTATGCTTTGCGCTTGTTTCATCATAACAACCCTATGGCGGAAAAACAAACATTTGAGAGGACAAAACCTCATTTAAACATTGGTACCATCGGCCACGTAGACCATGGAAAAACCACTACCACAGCGGCTATCTTGCATGCTTTGAGTTTGGCCGGAATGAAAGCCAGCAATAGAAGCGTTGATCAAATTGATGCCGCACCTGAAGAAAAAGCCAGGGGAGTTACCATTAACATCGCTCACTTGGAATACGAGACAGACAAAAGGCACTACGCCCACATTGACTGTCCGGGACACGCTGACTATATCAAGAATATGATTACCGGAGCCGCTCAAATGGACGGAGGAATTTTAATAGTTTCCGCTCCTGACGGCCCGATGCCCCAGACAAGAGAGCACATCCTTTTAGCTTATCAGGTCGGATTGCCTTCCATGGTTGTCTTTTTGAACAAAGTTGACCAAGTTGATGATCCCGAAATTATTGATTTGGTGGAGTCGGAAGTCAGAGAGCTTTTGAAAAAATATCACTTCCCCGGAGATGAAATTCCTTTTGTAAGAGGATCCGCCTTAAAGGCTTTAGAAGCAACATCAGCCGATGATCCGGCCATTAAGCCGATTTTAGATCTTGTTAAAGCCTGTGACGATTACATTCCGGAGCCCAGCAGACAAACCGATCAGCCTTTCTTGATGGCAGTGGAAGACATCTTCTCTATTGAAGGCCGCGGCACTGTTGCTACGGGCAGAATTGAGAGAGGAGTTATCCACGCTAATGACGAAGTTGAAATTGTCGGAATCAGACCGACCACAAAAACTATTGCAACCAGCATTGAAATGTTCCAAAAGATTTTAAATGAAGGACAAGCCGGAGACAATGTCGGCATCTTGCTTAGAGGCTTGAAAAAAGAAGATATTGAGAGAGGCCAGGTTTTAGCCAAGCCCGGAAGCATTTCTCCCCACACTGAATTTGAAGCCAATATTTATGTTCTGACCAAAGAAGAGGGAGGAAGGCACACTCCGTTTTTCCCCGGATACAAGCCGCAGTTTTATTTCAAGACAGCCGATATTACCGGAGACGTTACTCTTCCCGAAGGGACAGAAATGGTTATGCCCGGAGACACTGTGAATTTGAAGGTTAAATTAATTGTTCCTATGGCGATGGAAGAACAGCAAAAGTTTGCCATTCGCGAAGGAGGAAAAACCGTAGGAGCGGGAGTTATAACAAAGATTATTAAATAAATGGAAAGGAATGCCGGAGACCCTTAAAGTCTCCGGCAAATAGTTCTTTTGAAGAAAATGACAGCAACAAAGAAGGCCGAAAAAGCGGAAATCAAGCCGAAATTGAGGATTAAGCTTAGAGCTTATGACCACAAACTCATAGACAAAAGCGCCCGCCAAATTGTTGAGATCGCTTTGCGCAACGGCGCGGAAATCTTAGGGCCGGTTCCTTTGCCGGTTGAGGTTCGTAAATATACTGTTAACCGTTCAACTTTTGTCCATAAGAATGCCAGGGAGCAGTTTGAAATGAGGATACACAAAAGATTTTTGGATGTTATCAGCCCGAATCAAAGAGTTATTGACTCATTGAAATCTTTAACCTTGCCTACGGGAGTTGATATAGAGGTTAAAAGCATATTATAAAAAGCTTTAAATATTTACCAAAGAAAGAAAAATTATTATGAATTTTTCTGTCTAATTTAATAAAGAACACAAGGTACTAGCTTTAATAGGTACCGGGTTAAGCCGGTATTTATTAATTTAACGGGTAGATTATATATGAAATTTATATTAGGTTTAAAAATTGGAATGGCTCAAATTTTTGACAATGAAAAAGGATTGAGAATACCGGTAACTTTGGTTGAGGCTGGCCCCTGCAAGGTTCTTCAGCTTAAAAATTTGAAAAAAGACGGCTACGAATCCGTTCAAATCGGACTTAAGCCCAAAAAAGAAAATAAGGTTAAAAAAAGCGAAAAAGGCAAGGGCTTTAAATTTATAAAAGAATTTCGCTTGCCGAAAGATGAAAGCGTAGATCTTAATATCGGAGATATGATTGATGTTTCCATTTTTCAGGAAAACGACAAAATAAAAGTCAGCGGCATGAGTATTGGAAAAGGATTCCAAGGAGGAGTTAAGAGATGGGGTTTTTCCGGAAGGTGCGCCACTCATGGCACGAAGCATGAGAAAAGAACTTTGGGATCAGTCGGATGCACCAGGCCTGCTAGAGTTATTAAAGGCAGGAAAATGCCGGGAAGAACAGGATATGCCAGAAAAACGGTTTCCAACCTGCAAGTTGTTAAAGTGGACAAAGAGAATAACATCTTAGCCGTTTGCGGGATGCTGCCCGGCCGCAAAGGCACTTTATTGGAAATTAGAACAAAATAATTTTATTTATAAAAGGCTCGCTGCCTTTCGTCAAAACAGCCCTTGATTGATTAATTTATATATGAAAACTGCATTATACAATAAAACAGGAGAGGAGATAGGACAAGTGGTTCTTCCCAAGGATCTTTTTGAAGTATCCTTGAATTCAGATTTGGTGCATCAAGTTGCTGTTTCCCAAGCTTCTAACCGCAGACGCAATATAGCGCATGCAAAAGGAAGAGGAGAGGTGAGCGGAGGAGGAAAAAAACCGTGGAGACAGAAAGGCACCGGACGCGCCAGGCACGGATCAAACAGATCTCCGATATGGAGACACGGAGGAACAACTTTCGGCCCTGACAAGGAAACCAATTTTAAGAAAGCAATTAATAAAAAAATGCAGAGGAAAGCCTTGTTTATGGTTTTGTCGCAGAAGGCGAAAAATAACGCTTTAATTGTTCTTGACGATTTGAAGTTTGAAGAACCCAAAACCAAGGAAATCAAGAATATTTTTGAAAATTTAAAGAAAAAAATAAAAACATTTACCGGCAAGGGAACGATTATCGCTTTGTCCAAGGACGATAAAAATTCCGTTTTGTCCGTAAGGAATATGGTCAGGACGGTTCCCATGCAGGCGGAAGACTTGAACTGTTTGGACTTGCTGTCTTATAAATATTTGATTTTGACAAAAAATAGCTTAAAAAACATTAAGGAAACTTTTTCAGTAAAAAAGGAAAAAGAATCCTCCGAGGAAGAATAAAATTGGCATATGGCTTTGAATATTTTTAAAAAAAATACGGATAAAGGAGTAGAAAATAAAGCGGAAGAGAAGAAGGCTGAAAAAGGAAAAAAATTGGCGCAAAAAAAAGCCAAGGATGTTAAAGACGGATTGAAAAAAGGAGAAGCAAAAAATAAGGGATACGAAATAGGAACCATTAAAATTCCTTATATCACGGAAAAAGCAGTCAGCTTGTCTGAAAAAGACATCTATGTTTTTAAAGTAGATAAAAACGCCAACAAAACATCGGTAAAAAAAGCGGTAGAGGAAGCTTACAAAGTTGACGTTGAAAAAGTGTCAATGGCCAATGCGAAGAGAAGAAAGACCGGACGAGGAAGATTAGCCGGCTTCAAAAAAGGATTTAAGAAAGCCATGGTAAAAATAAAAAAAGGACAAAAGATAGAAGTAATGCCTAAATAAAATTATCTTTAAAGCTTTATGGCAGTTCAAGTTCAAAAAACCAAATTAACAAAAAATAAGAAGCCTGAAAAAGTCTTGCTTTTAAGGCGTAAAAAAACAGGAGGAAGATCCAGCAGCGGAAGAATCACAGTCAGGCACATAGGAGGAGGATGCCGCAAGCTTTGCAGAATAATTGATTTTGGGCAGAAAAATTTAAATATGTCCGGAAAAGTGGCAGCTATTGAATATGATCCGAACAGGACCGGCTATCTAGCTTTGGTTGAATACGAAAATAAAGAAAAAAAATACATTATTGCTCCTGAAGGAATTAAAGAAGGGGATGAGATTATTGCTTCCGAAAATGCTCCGATTTCTTTGGGCAACCGATTGCAATTGAAAAATATTCCCGAAGGAACCCTTATTCATAATATTGAGATTATGCCCGGCCAAGGAGGGAAGATGGTGAGATCTGCCGGATCTAACGCGGTTATAATGGCTCACGAAGAAGGTTTTTGCAATTTGAAAATGTCATCTTCCGAGATTAGAAAAATTTCCGGAGAATGCTTCGCTTCTATCGGAGCGGTTTCCAACTCCAGCCACCGTTTTCAAAAGAAAGGCAGGGCGGGAGTTAGCCGCAAAAAGGGAATCCGTCCCAGCGTAAGAGGAACGACAATGAATCCTTGCGATCATCCTCATGGAGGAGGGGAAGGCAGAGCCGGAATAGGAATGAAGCATCCGAAAACGCCTTGGGGCAAGCCGGCGCTGGGAGTTAAAACGAGAAAAAGAACCGCTACCAATAAATATATATTGGCTAGAAGAAAAAACAAAAAAAGAAAATAAATTAAATAAATAAAGATTATGGCAAGAAGTCTAAAAAAAGGTCCGTTTATAGACGAAAAATTAATAGAAAAGGTAAACAAGGCCAAGCCCGGAGATATTATTAAAACATGGGCCCGCGCTTGTGTTATCACTCCTGAAATGATAGGATATACCTTTGCCGTACATAACGGAAAGACTTTTATTACCGTAAAAGCCAGCGAAGATATGGTTGGCCATAAATTAGGAGAATTTTCCCATACCACCAAATTTGTCAAGCACGGAGGAAAAATGCAGAAAGGATTGGATGCTGCCGCCGGAGGTAAGAAAAAATAATAATCTAAAAATTGATAAAAGATAAAAAGATATGTTGGTTACCGCCAAACTTAGTTATTTGAGAATATCTCCCCGCAAGGCAAGATTGGTTGCCGGCTTGGTTAGAGGGAAATCAGTTGAACAAGCCCAAAATATTTTGAATTTTACCGTTAAAAGAGCGGCTAGCCCTGTTTTGAAGCTTTTGAATTCCGCCGCGGCAAACGCTAAAAACAATTTTCATTTGGAAGCCAAAGACATGTATATCGCTAAAATTATTGTTAATGGGGGGCCGACTTATAAAAGGATTAGAGCCCGCTCAAGGGGTAACGCCAATCAAATTCAAAAGAAAACTTGTCATATAGAAATATGCTTGGCCGGAAAGAAAGAGAAAACAGCGATATTGGGTAAAGAACCGAAAGGAAGGGAAGAGGAAGCCGTTAAAGCCAAAGAAAGCCGAAGCAAAAAAGAAAAAACAGTTAAAAAACAAGAAAAGAAGCCGATAAAAGAAACAAGGAAAAAAATAGCAAAGCCTTCAGCGGCAAAGAAAATTTTCAATAATAAAAAGACAACTAAAAAATAAATTTTCTTCATCCCAGCAGTTTGAAGAAAGCAGATTTTAATCAAAACCACAATGGCACATAAAGTTAATCCAAAACTATTTCGCATAAGGCAAAACTCCGATTGGCTGTCCCAAGGATATTATGGAAAATCCCCCAAGTCTTATTTGGAGGAAGATTTTCAAATTAGAGAGACTTTGAAGTCCGGCTTGAAGGACGCCAGCGTGGAAAAAATTGAAATAGAAAGATTTCCCCGGGAAGATAAAACAAATATTTTGATTTATACCGCCCGGCCGGGACTGGTAATAGGACGCAGAGGAGAAGGCATAGAACTTTTAAAAGTAAAATTAATAAAAGCGCTTTTAAAAGGAAAAAAACTTAGCCAAAAGGAGAGGGAGCTAAAATTTAAAAAAACCAATATTGAGATTAAGGAAATCGCCGATCCTTGGCTCTCCGCCGCTTTGGTCGCGCAATGGGTTGCCCAAAGACTTGAAAAAAGAATGCCATTTAGAAAACTTTTGAAGCAGGCGCTTGATAAGATTATGGTTCATAAAGAGGTGGAAGGAAGCAGAATAGAAGTTTCCGGAAGGCTTGACGGAGCCGCTATCGCTCGCCGCGAATGGCTTAAGAAGGGACAGCTTCCCAGGGGGACTATCAGGGCGGACATTGATTACGGTTTTGAAGAGGCTCGTTGCACTTACGGAACCATTGGAATTAAAGTATGGATTTGTAAAGGGGAAAAATTTGATCAATAAAATAATTTTATCTTTATATAATTGTTATGTTGCTTCCTAAAAAAGTAAAATACAGAAAACAGCAAAAAGGGCGCAAAAGGCACAGAACTTTTGAAAGCAGGGGTACGGAAATTAATTTCGGCAGCTTTGCTTTAAAATCAGCCGGAATGAAATATATTTCTTCCAAACAGATAGAGGCTTGCAGGAGAGCCATTGTAAGATATCTAAAAAAAGGAGGGAAGCTTTGGATTAGAATTTTTCCCGATAAGATTATTACCACCAAAGGAGTTGAAACTTGCATGGGAGGAGGCAAAGGAGCTCCGGATCATTACGTTTTTCCGGTAAAGCCGGGAAGAATAATTTTTGAGCTGGAAGGAATAAGCGAAAAAAACGCAAGAGAGGCCTTCCGCAAAGCCTCGGACAAGCTTCCTGTCAAAACTAAATTTTCCAAAAGGGAGCAATAAGTCCGATAATATAAGATTTTATGAAATTTCATCTCTTTCATTCGGATTTAAGGGGTGGACAAATTTTTAAAAACGAGTAATATAAATAGGTCTATCGCAATGAAAACAGCTGAATTAAAACAAAAAAATAAAGAAGAACTGTTAAAGCTTTTGGACGAGAAGAAAAGAGATGTCCAAAATTTGAAAATGCAGCTGGCTTCAGGAAAGATTAAAAGCGTGAAAGGACTGAAAGAAACGAAGAAAGACATTGCCAAAATATTTACTTTATTAAACAAAGAATCAGAAAACCTTAAATAATTTGAAGTATGCCAAAAAGAAAATTACAAGGCAAAGTCGTTTCCACCGCAATGCAGAAAACAGTTGTCGTTGAAGTGGAAACGGTGAAAGAGAATCCTATCTACAAAAAGAAGTATAGGACGCACAAAAAATATAAAGCGCATGTAGAGAACGGCAATTGCCAAACGGGAGATATTGTTACCATTGAAGAGTGCGCGCCCATCAGCAAAGACAAAAGATGGAGGATACTGGAAAAAGAATCCGAAGAAAAATAATTTTTTAAATAGAAAAAAGGAAAGCCATAAATTATCGCGTTTTGCGTATTCCCGCAAACCAAGCAATTAAGAGAAATTCTCTATGATACAGCTTAGATCAATGTTAAAGGTCGCTGACAACAGCGGAGCCAAAAAAATACAGTGTATAAAGTCTTTGGGAGGAACAAGGAGAAGATATTCCAGGATAGGCGACATAATCGTTGCGGTTGTTATTGTGGCGGAACCGAGAAAACCGGTTAAAACGCACCAAATTGTGCGCGCGGTAATTGTCCGCCAAAAGCAGGCTTTTCGCAGAAAAGACGGATCTTATATAAGGTTTGACGACAATGCGGCCGTAGTTTTAGAGGGAACGAATAAAGAACCGAAAGGAACAAGAATTTTAGGGCCGGTTGCTAGAGAATTGAGGGAAAAAGGCTTTGATAAAATCATAACTATGGCTCCTGAAGCGCTTTAGCGTTTCAACGAATCGGAAAATTTTAGAAAATTTATGAAAATAAAAAAAAGCGATTTAGTTTTAGTAATATCGGGAAACGACCGTTTAAAGAAAGGGAAAGTTGTAAAAGTTCTTCCGTCAGAGAACAAGGTTTTGATTGAAGGAGTGAATATCGCCAAAAAGCACGTTAAGCCGAAACGCAGCGGAGAAAAAGGACAAATTCTTCAAATCGCCAAGCCTATTTCCGTTTCAAAAGTAAAATTAATTTGTCCAAAATGCAACGCCGTTTCAAGAGTGGGCTATGATGTCATCGCCGAGAAAAAAGCGCGCGTTTGCAAAAAATGCGGCCAAGAGATTTAATTAGGAACTTATTTATATAGATTTAATAAAAGGAAGCAAAATGACTTCAACCATCAAAGAAAAATATCAAAAAGAAGCGATTCCGGCCCTTAAGGAAAAATTCGGGGAGAAAAGCGTAATGGCTTTGCCTAAAATAACCAAGGCTGTGATTAATATTGGATTTGGAAGATTACTGGCCGCAAAGAACACTAAAGACGAAGAAAGAAAGCTTATTGCTTATGTTCTTGAAAATCTTTCTGAAATTTCAGGACAAAAACCCGTTTTGACAAAGGCTAAAAAATCAATTGCCGCCTTTAAGACAAGAGAAGGAATGGTTCTTGGCGCCAAAGCCACTTTAAGAGGAAAAAGGCTTTATGATTTTTTGGAAAAATTGATTAATATAACTTTGCCTCGTTCCAGAGACTTCCAAGGCATTCCTGAAAAAGCGGTTGACGAGGGCGGAAACTTGAATATGGGAATAAAAGAACATATTTCTTTTCCCGAGATATCTCCGGAAAAATCTTTGACAATATTAAGTTTGGAAATAACAGTAGCAACAAATGCTAAAAATAAAGAGAGGGGCCTGGCTTTGTTTAATCTGCTTGGTTTTCCGTTTAAAAAACAAAAATAATATTTTATGGCAAGAACATCAGAAATAGCAAAAGCCAATAAAAAACCGAAATATTCCAGCAGAACTGAAAATCGCTGTTTTCGTTGCGGCCGCCGCCATGGCTATATGAGGAAGTTTGGATTGTGCCGCATTTGTTTCAGAGAGATGGCCGCCAAAGGAGAAATTCCCGGGATTAAAAAATCTTCATGGTAATAAATCAGGTTACTGGGCGTTAAATTTTATTTAGCGCTTAAGACCAAAAAGTAAAAGAAAATCTATGGACCCAATCGCTGATATGTTCAGTATAATAATGAATGCCCAGGCTGTTGAAAAAAAACAGGCAGCTGTTTCGCCTTTTTCAAATTTAAAGTTCCAAATATTGGGGATTCTTAAAAAAGAAGGCTTTATTTTAGACGCGAAGAAAAAAGGCAAAGATCCAAAAAAGAGAATCTTGGTGGATTTAAAATACAACGAAGACGGATCGTCCGCCGTTTCCAGCATCAAAAGAATATCAAAACCGGGCAGAAGGGTTTACAACCAATATCAAGAATTAAAGCCGGTAAGATCCGGATACGGCATTTCCATTATCTCAACTTCAAAAGGACTGATGACCAATAAGGATGCCCGCAAGCAGAAAATTGGAGGAGAGGTTATCGCTGAAGTTTGGTAAATAAAACAGTAATTATTTTTAAAAGTTATGTCTCGCGTAGGGAAAAAACCAATTCAAATACCGGCAGGAGTAGAAATCAAGATAGAAGGAAACGCAATCAGCGTCAAGGGTCCAAAAGGAGCTATCTCTAGAGAAATTCCGGAAGGGATTTTGATTGAGCAAAAAGAAAATGAGATCTTGGTTTCTCCGAAATCCATTAACAAAAGGAACAAATCTCTTTGGGGTTTGATGAGGATGCTTATCTCTAATATGGTTGACGGAGTCCAAAAAGGATTTGAGAAAAAATTAGAAATGCAGGGAGTAGGATTTAAGGCCAATGTCCAAGGGAGTGATTTGGTTTTGGAGGTTGGTTTTAGTCATGACGTTAAATTATCCGCCCCGGAAGGAATAGCATACTCTGCGGAAAAAAACATAATAACCGTTTCCGGCATTGACAAAGAGAAAGTCGGACAAGCGGCGGCGGTAATCAGAAGAGTAAGACCCCCGGAACCGTATAAGGGCAAAGGTATAAGATACCAGGGAGAATATGTAAGAAGAAAGCTCGGGAAAAAGGCGACAGGGGGAGCGGGGTAATCTTTAATTTAATTTATTATTTGCAAATATGTTATTCAAACAGGAAAAAAGAATTAGTCGCCATGCAAGAGGCAGGGCCAAGATTAAAGGAACTCGCGAGATTCCGAGACTTTCAGTTTTCAGGTCTTCCAAACATATTTATGCCCAAATTGTTGACGACCAAAAAGGCGTTACATTGGCTTCAATCAGCGATTTAAAAATGAAAAAGCCGTCAAATAAAGATATGTCCGGAAAAACAGCTCTTGCTTATGAGGTTGGAAAAACCATTGCCAAAAAAGCGGTTGAAGAAATGAAGCTGTCAAAAATTGTTTTTGATAAAGGAGGACGCGATTATCATGGAAGAGTTAAGGCCTTGGCGCAAGGAGCCAGGGACGGCGGACTTAAATTTTAATAAACAAATAAAATACGAAACAAATGACGACTGAAAATTCCGTAAAAACTAAAAATTTTTCAAGCAGAAACAACAGAAGAAGAGACTTCCGCCAAGAAAAGCCCAAAGATGAATTTGATTCAAAGCTTTTGGATTTGAGCCGCGTAACGAGAGTTTCTGCGGGAGGAAAGCAGATGAGGTTTAGATCTGTTGTTGTTGTTGGAAACGGGAAAGGAAAGATCGGCGTCGGAGTTTCAAAAGGATTGGACGTGCCGCAATCTATTGAAAAGGCCACAAAAGCGGCCAAAAAGAATATTATAACCGTGCCCATTGTGAAAGGAACCGTTCCCCACGAAGTTCAGGCGAAATACGGTTCGGCTAAAATTTTATTAAAGCCTCAAATTAAAGGAAAGGGATTGGTTGCGGGAGGAACTGTCCGTATCCTCTGCGCCTTGGCCGGAATTCAAGATGTTTCTTCAAAGGTTATCGGCAAAACATCCAATAAGCTGAATAACGCTATGGCTACGATAGAAGCTTTCAAGATTATGAAAACCCGTAAACAGCCGCTTAATTTGGAGAAAAAGGAAGAGGCTGATTCAGAAGAGGAAGAATAATAATATTAATTTTTTGGAAAAATGCAGATACACGAAATTCAGCCAATTCATAAAAACAAGACCCGTAAAAGAGTCGGCCGCGGAGGAAAACGCGGCACTTATTGCGGCCATGGACAAAAAGGCCAAAGCTCCAGGGCCGGACGAAAATTTCAGCCGGTTATCCGGGAATTTATTAAAAGGTATCATAAATTGAGAGGATACCGTTTTGGCACTGGTAAAAATGAGAACATTGTAATCTTACAGCTTTCTGTTTTAGATAAAAATTTTGGCCCGAAAGAAATTATCAATCCGGAAAAATTAATAGAAAAAGGAATTATTACTAGGGTAAATAACCAAATTCCTCAAGTAAAAATATTGGGAAAGGCGGAAATTAAAAAAGCTCTTACGATTGAGAAATGTCTTGCGTCAAAAGGGGTAACAGAAATTGTTGAAAAGGCCGGAGGCCAAATTATTGTTTCGGACAGGCAAAAAGAAAAAGACAGCAAAGCCAAAGCTAAGGAAAAAGCGGTTGCGAGAAGAGCCCAAGCCAAGGAGAGAAAAGCTTCCGGAAAGCAGCAAGCCAAAGGATCAACTCCTAAAAAAGCTTCAAAGGCCAAGAAAGCTTCCGTTAAAAATAAAGCCAAAGCCGAGAAAAAGCCCAAAGCTAAAAAATAATTTATTCATTAGTTTATAAAAATGTCAGGGATTAACAAGGCAATTCAAATTTTCAAAATAAAAGACCTAAGAAAGAAAATTTTGTTTATTCTCGGAATTTTTGCTGTTTTCAGGCTAATGGCCAATTTGCCGATACCCGGGATTGACTCTTCCCGCGTCCAGCAATTTTTCAGCGGAAACCAATATTTGGGAATGTTGAATATGTTTACCGGAGGAGCTTTGGACAACTTGTCCGTTGTTATGCTTGGTCTTGGGCCGTATATTACGGCCGTCATTATTTTTCAAGTGATGACTTTGATATTCCCCCAGCTGGCCAAACTCTACAAGGAAGAAGGAGAACAAGGCAGGCAGAGATTTAACCAATATTGCCGCATTGCCGCCATTCCTTTCTCTGCCTTACAGGGATACGCGATGATTGCTTTCTTTAAAAGCCAAGGACTGGTTGCTATTGCCGGCTGGCAAGTATTGCTGGTTTCAATTTTAAGCATTACCGCCGGCTCAATGATTTTGATGTGGCTCGGAGAGCTTCTTTCGGAAAAAGGAATCGGGAACGGAGTCTCTCTTTTGATTTTTGCCGGAATTGTCGCCGATTTTCCAAGAAGCATTTTACAGATGGCAAACACCTTTCAGCAATCGGAAATTTTTTCCTATATTTTGTTTTTCATAGCTTCAGTTGGAATTATCAGCGCCGTTATTATCCTTACCGAAGGCCGCCGGAATATACCGGTTTCTTACGCTAAAAGAGTTCGCGGCCAAAAGCTTTACGGAGGGGTTTCCACTTATTTGCCTTTGAACATTAATCCCGCCGGAGTGATACCGATTATTTTCGCTCTTTCCATTATGATTTTGCCTACTATGGTGACTTCCTTGTTAAAAAATGTAGGAGGTCCGGTTGGAACCGTTTCCGGCGCAATGACGGCATTTTTGCAAAATCCTTGGGTTTACGGCGTGCTTTATTTCTTTCTCGTTTTTATTTTTACCTTCTTTTATACGGCCGTTACCTTTGATCCCAAAGCCATTTCATCCAATTTGCAGAAAATGGGAGGCTTTGTCCCCGGAATCAGGCCGGGATCTTCTACCGCAAACTATTTAAGCTATATTTTAAAAAGGGTGCTGGTTCTAGGAGCTTTTTCTTTGGGTCTTATTGCCGTAATGCCTTCTATCGTGCAAGGAGTTACCGGAGTCCAGCAATTTAATTTTTTAGTTGGAGGAACCGCTGTCTTGATTCTTGTGAGCGTAGTATTGGAAACAACGCGTCAAATTAGAGCGCAGATAGAAATGCGCGATTACGAAAATTTTTAATTCTAAATATTTCCTAAAAACAAATGGGAAAAGACGAATTAGTAATCTGCTTGCTTGGCCGCCCCGGATCGGGTAAAGGCACGCAAGCTAAATTAATCGTTGAAAAATTTGGATTGGCTTATTTCGGTTCAGGGCAAATTCTAAGAGAACGCCAACAGATAAACGATTATACCGGCAACAAGCTAAGGGAAAAAATGTCCAACGGCCAGTTGGTTCCCAGTTTTATCGCCTCAAAGCTTTGGGCCGATAAAATGGAGGAATTTAAGCAAGAATCCGATCTTAAGGGATTTATTTTGGACGGCAGCCCGAGAACTCTTTCCGAGGCCAAGCTCTTGGATGAAGCTTTGGACTGGTACCAATGGCAGATTGACAGGGTTTTTCTGATAGACATATCAAAAGAGCTTTCTTTTAACCGTTTAGCCAAACGCCGCCAGTGCCTTAAATGCGGCCGTTTAACTCCTTTTGAGGAAAAATATAACGATATAAAAGTTTGCGATGTTTGCGGCGGAAAATTAGTCGTCCGTATGGACGACAAGCCGGAAGCGGTAAAAAAGAGGCTGGATACTTACGATATTGAGATGCAGCCGATTATTGATTTTTATATACATCAAGACAAGCTTATTAAAATTAACGGAGAGCAATCCATTGAAAAAGTTTTCCAAGAGATTATGGAAAACATTCCAAAAGAATGATTCACATTAAGACATCGGAAGAAATTAAAATAATGGCTGAAGCGGGCCAAATCTTAGCGGAGATAATGAAGAATCTGCTAAAAGAAGCAAAGCCCGGAGTTGCCACAAAAGATATTGACAGGCTCGCAGAGAGCCTGATTTTAAAACGCGGGGCGAAATGTTCTTTTAAGGGTTATGGAGGGTTTCCTGCTTGTTCTTGCCTTTCAATCAACGAAGAAATCGTCCATGGCGTCCCTTCCGGCCGAAAGCTGGAAGAGGGAAGCGTTTTAAGCTTGGATTTGGGACTTTTTCATAAAGGCTATCATTCGGATATGGCTGTTACCGTGCCGATAGGCAATATTGATTTTGAAGTGAAAAGACTGTTAAAGGCAGGGAAAAAAGCCCTGAAAAGAGGAATTAAGCTATCTAGAGTGGGAAACACTTTTGGGGACATTTCCAATACAATCCAAAGATATGTTGAAGGACAGGGCTTTAATGTGGCTCGCGATCTTTGCGGCCACGGCATAGGCAAGAACTTGCACGAAGATCCGGAGATCTTAAATTACGGCAAAAGGGGCAGGGGAGCGAAGATTCAAGAAGGAATGGTTTTCTGCCTGGAGCCGATGGTTGTTGTCGGCGGCGGAGAGATTAAGCTGGGAAAAAACAGGCAAACTTACGAAACCAAAGACGGGTCTTTGTCCGTTCATTTTGAGCATACAATAGCGGTTACGAAAGAAGGCACGAAAATATTGACCGATATGGGAGACTCCGAAGATTTATCTTAGTTCTTAGCCTTAAATGAGCCAATAAAGCGGCTGTGGAGAACTTTGTTGACAGATTTCTTAACTGGGAGTAGCTTAACAATACGCTTAATCGGTTCGTTTAGAATTTGGGTGCGGAATTTTGTTTGTAAGCGGATTTTTCTTTGCTTAGCATGCAGAGAGAGAAGCTTGCAGAGTTAAAAGAGCTTTGGAACCGAGGCTCTTTTTGTTGGAAAAACTATTGATTTGAGGGTTTTTATATCTTAAGATAGAGCAGTCAGTTATTTTAAAAAAGAATTTGAATAAGCAATCCGTCAAGCGGAGCAAACAAGCTTGCGGTTAAAAAAATGGCAAATTTTATAGAGTTTTCTATGCGTCATTCCAAAGAAGGCCTGATTGAAGCGGCTAAAACATCTAAAATATCCCATCTTAAAAAGCTGGTAAGGCAAATTTCAAAGGCAGATTCGCTTTTAAGGAAAGAATCTGCGATGGCGATTGAGAAGGAAGAAAAAGAGGGAACATCTTCAAGGGCCGCGATTCAAGGATGCCAAAGAGCTTTGGCTGTTTCAAAAGCCAAAAAAATAGCCTACGAAAGATTGGCGGAAAAAGAAAGCGAAAAGGCGGAAATGCTTGAAAAATCTTTGAATTTAATGCAAGAAAAATAATTCCGCGGAGATTAATCCGCGGTTTTTTCTTGCGGACTGAAGCGTCCGGAGAACGCCTTTTTTCCCGCCGAGGCTGGCAGAGCTTTTTTAATAGTGTTATAATTTTATTGTTTATCGTATTGACGCTTAAATAATTTTTCAGCTTAAATTTTTATGGAAGAAAAAAAAGAGAAATATTCTTCGGAACTGCGGCTTGATTTAGCTTCTAGAGACTGGGTGGTGATTGCCGCCGGCAGAGGAAAAAGACCGGAAATGTTTAAAAGCTCTAAAAAGGCGGAATCTAATATAAAAAAGAAAGATTGTCCTTTTTGCCGCATTGAAGAAGGGACAATGGCCAGCACTGCTTTTTTGGACGGAGAAGAAATAAACCTTTCCCGCATAGGCTATAAAATTCCTGAAAATTGGACGACATTGATTATTCCCAATAAGTTTCCGGCTTTTTCTCCCGCTGATAAGCTTGAGGAAGAAACGGAGGGAGGTCTTTACCAGCGCATTAATGCGATAGGATATCATGACTTGCTGATAACCAAAGACCACGATAAATCTTTGGCGTTATTGGATCAAGAAAAAATCAAAGAAGTTTTTGACGCTTATCAATCCAGGTATTTACAGCTCAAAAAGCTTCCTTATATAAATTATGTTTCTATCTTTCATAACCATGGCCCGTCAGCCGGCGCTTCCCAGCCCCATCCTCATTCCCAAATAATTGCCCTGCCTTTAATAGACGTTGATTTAAAAAATGCTTTGTTGGTAGCTCAAAAATATTATGAAGAAAATAAAAAATGCCTTTATTGCGAAATGACAAAATGGGAATTAAAAACGCAGAAGAGAATTGTTTTTGAAAATGACCATTTTATAGCTTTATGTCCTTTTGCCTCAAAGGCCGCTTTTCAAACTATTATTACGCCAAAAACTCATAAAGCTTACTTTGAAGAAATTACAGAGGAAGAAAAATATGCGCTAGCCGAGACGTTTAAGCAAGTTTTGGCGAAGCTTTACAAGGGACTGGACAATCCTGATTATAATTTTTATTTGCATACTTCTCCTTGCGGAAATAGGGAATACGATTTTTATCATTGGCATTGGACCATAATGCCCAAAACTTCAGTTTGGGCCGGTTTTGAAATAGGTTCCAGGATGGAAATTTCCACTATTGCGCCGGAAAAAGCCGCTGAATATTTGAGACAGCAATGATTATTGAATTGATAGAGTCAATCTTAATAATAGTCGCTTCTTATATTGTGGACGGAATTTCTTTTTTCGGCTATTGGGGCGTCGGTTTTTTTATGGCTCTAGAGAGCGCCTGTCTTCCTGTTCCTTCTGAAATCATTATGCCTTTTGCCGGATATTTGGTTTGGACGGGAGAGTTTTCTTTTTGGCTTGTTGTCATTTGGGGGACAATGGGAAATTTAGCCGGTTCCGTTTTAGCCTACGCAGCCGGTTATTACGGAGGAAGGCCTTTTATTGAAAAATACGGAAAGTATATTTTATTATCCGTTCATGATTTGGAAATAGCGGATAAATGGTTTTTAAAATATGGAGATTGGAGCATTTTCTTTTCCCGCCTTTTACCAGTAATTAGAACTTTCATCTCTTTGCCTGCGGGAGTTGCCAGAATGCCTTTTAAAAAGTTTTGTTTTTACACTACGGCAGGATCTCTGCCTTTTTCAGTTTTATTAACTTGGGCGGGAGCGGCGCTAGGACAAAATTGGGCGGATTTAAAGCACTATCTTAGAGGACTGGACTGGCTTATTATTGCTTTGGCTCTTGCAGCCGTTGCTTTGTTTGTTTTTTTAAAAATTAAGAATAGAGGCAAAAATAATAATTAATTTTTTTTGGAATTATGGCATCTTTGATTATCGCTAATTGGAAAATGAATCCTAAAACGGCTAAAGAAGCGAAAAAAATATTTTTTGGAATAGCAAGCGGTTTTAGGAAAATAAAAAAAGCCCAAGCTGTTATTTGTCCTCCTCCGGCCTTTTTGAGCCTTTTCATAGGAAAGGCCAAGAAAGTTAAACTGGGAGCGCAAAACTGCCATTGGGAAGAAAAAGGAGCTTTTACGGGGGAGATGTCTTTGGCGCAGATTAAGGATATCGGCTGCCGCTATGTTTTGGCCGGGCATTCGGAAAGGCGGAAGCTTTTTGGCGAGACTGATGAAATGATTAATAAGAAAGTTTTGGCAGCCCTTCAAATCGGATTGATTCCCGTTCTTTGCATGGGAGAAACAGCCGAGGAAAAAGAAGAAGAAATGACTTTTCGCGTCCTAAAAGAGCAGTTGGAAAAAGGACTCAACGGAGTAGCCAAAAAAGCGGCGGATAAGGTTATTTTGGCTTACGAACCGGTTTGGGCGATTGGGACAGGAAAGGTTTGCGGCGCAAGCCAAGCGGAAGAAGTCAATATTTTTTTGAAAAAAGCTCTTACGGAAAAATACGGACGTAAAATCGCCGATTCCATCTCTATCCTTTACGGCGGCAGTGTAAAATCGGATAATGTGCTGTCTTTTGTAAAAGACGCCAAAATGTCCGGAGTTCTTGTGGGAGGCGCTTCTCTTGATCCCAAAGAATTTATAAAAATAGTTCAGGCGGCGGATTTTTAATCAAAAAACAGCAATTAATAATTCCTAAACGGGTTGCTTTTATTTTGGTTTTCAGCTAAAATACCAAAGTTAAGCTTTTAAGCTACGTGCGGGGTAGAGGAGTAGTACCTCGCAGGTCCCATAAGCCTGAGACCCTGGTGCAATTCCAGGCCCCGCAACAAACAATTTATTTTAATATCCCAAAAAAAATGAGCCGGTGTAGCTCAGCGGCAGAGCGGACGTTTCATAAGCGTTAGGTCATAGGTTCAACTCCTATCACCGGCACAATCGGTTCGTATTTTTTTTGGGGACGTAGTGTAGCCCGGTTAACACGTCTCCCTGTCACGGAGAAGATCGTGGGTTCAAATCCCATCGTCCCCGCAT
>JAQTVQ010000011.1 GCA_028706715.1 Minisyncoccota bacterium
TTTTTTCTTGGGGCTATTTTTTTTTGCTGAAATAATCTATTAGTTTTTCTTTGAATTTTTCCAAATTATCATTTCTGACGGTAAAGCCGGCGGCCGGAGGATGGCCTCCAAACATTTCCAGCAAATCAGCGCTATCCGACATAGCCTTGACCACATCCACCCCTTTTGGAGCTCTCACAGACCCTCTGCTTGTTTCTTCGCTCGTCGCATAAAGGAATACCGGTTTTTGAAACTCTCGGACAATGCGCGAAGCTACGGCTCCCAGCAATTCAATGTTCCAATTTTTAGATCCTTCAAAAATAATCGGCGATCCGTTTTTGCTGTTAATAATATATTTTACTTCTTCTTCCAAACCTCTTACTTCTTCGCGATGCCTTATGCTTTTTTCTAAAAGAAATTCAGCGGTCATTTTGGCCAAATCATAATTTCCGGCGGTTAAAAGCAGATAGCATTCGTGCTGGTGGTCCGGCCTGACCGAAGCGGCATTTAAAACGGAAATCATTTTTGAAATTAGATCTCTTTTGGAAGAAAAGTCTTTTGAGCTGAATATTTCAAAAAAAACTTTTATGCCGGGCCTTTGAGAATTCTGAATGTCAGACAATCCTTCCAGAATAATATCGCTGTTTTCTTCTATCTCCGGCATCATATCCGCAATGGTCGCCAAAGCCGCCAATTCCAAAAAGCTCAAACGCAGCCCCTTTGACATAGAGTCTCCCAGTATTTCCTTGGCCAAGTTAAAAGCCAAGCCGGCATTGGCAAAGCTTTTGAAAGATTTATCGCCTTTTTGGTTCGGATCAACAATAATATCGGCCTCGGGCACTTTATCCAAAATTTGATGATGGTCAACCAACAAAACAAAAAAACCCATCTCTTTGGCCTTTGAGATCTCTTCAAAATTTGTAATTCCGCAGTCTAAAGTTATCAAAAGACCGGCCGGTTTTTTTGTTTTTTTATTTTGCTTTTCGGCAACCGGAAATTTTTCTCCAAAAAACTCCAACGCTTCTTTGTTGAGCCCGTATCCTTCAATTTTTCTATTGGGGAAATAAAATTGTATAGGAGGAAGGCTTTGGCCTTCTTCTAAAAGAGAAGAAGCAAGGTTGCTTATTGATTCCTTCAAAATAATGGCGGAGCTTACTCCGTCTACGTCCGCATCGGCATAAATAATAATTTGCTCCCTTTTTTTAACCGCTTCTTTTATTCTTTTCGCCGCTTTGTCAAGGTTTTTTATTTTCACTGATGCCATATTTTTATTAAAGTATAATCCGCTTTCAATTATTCCCAGAAGATAACGCTAGTAGCGCTTTTCGCCGGACAGTTAAAGCTCCTTTTTCAAAATTTCAATTCCGGGAAGAGCGTCTCCGGAAAGAAAGTCAAGCATCGCCCCGCCGCCGGTAGAAACATGGTTAAAGTCTTCAATCATACCGATCTTTGTAACAAATTCAACCGTTTCTCCTCCTCCTATGATTGAAAAAGCGCCGCTTTTTTTGATTGCTTTAGCTATTTCCAAACTGGACTTTTCAAAAGGGCTTATCTCGGAATAGCCTAAGGGGCCGTTCCATATAACCATTTCCGCCGAAGATATAACATTTTTAAAATTATTTATCGTTTCCGGACCGACATCAAAAATTTCTTCTTCTCTGCGCACCGTCCCTACCGCTCCGGATCTTAAATATTTCTCGTTTAAATCAGCTAACGACATTATGCCGTCAACCGGCAAATGAAGTTTGGAATCGGTCAAGTTTATAGCTTCTACGTCTTTTAAGACCTCCTCCGCTTCCTGCGGCAGAGGATCTCTGACACAAATGCCTTTTACTGCCAAAATCGTATTGGCGATTTTTCCTCCAACAAGCAAATGATCGGCTTTTTCCAAAAATTTTTTAATAACTTTTATTTTTGTAGAGATTTTGGCTCCGCCGACAATCGCTACCAGCGGCCGATATGGATCTTCCAAAGCCTTGCTTAATATTTTAAATTCTTTTTCCAAGAGCATTCCCGCAGCCGAAGGCAAAAGATTCGGGATCCCAACCGTTGAAGCATGGCTCCTGTGGCAGACGGCAAAACCGTCCTGAACAAAAACATCCGCCAGCTTCGCCAGTTTTTGGGCAAAAACCGGGTCGTTGGCCTTTTCTTCATTGTAAAATCTCAAATTTTCCAAAAGCGCAACCTGCCTTTTTTCTAATTTGCCAACCGATTTCTCAACCTCCGAACCGATACAATCTTTTAAGAACAATACTTCCCTGCCCAAAAGCCTTGAAAGCTCTCGGGCGACAGGCCTTAAGCTGTATTTCAAGTCCTTGCCTTTCGGAGACCCAAGATGGCTGATTAAAATAATTTTGGCGTTTTTTTCAATCAAATAATTTATTGTCGGCAAAGTTTTCAGAATCCTGAAGTTGTCGGAAATATTTCCGTTTTTATCCAGCGGCACATTAAAATCGCAACGGACCAAAACTTTTTGATCTCTAACATCTATTTGTTGGATTGTGCGCATAATGCTAATTTATTAAATTATAATTTTGCTGATTTAAAACTTAATCACTTCTCCGGGATCTATCTTCCCGATTTCAGGCTTGTTCTCTTGTCTTTTATCGGAAGAATCGCTTTCTTTTTTTTCTCCGTTTTTTTTCTTGTCATTGATTCCTTTTAAAACGGAACGCAATTCGCCAAGCTTTATTTCTTTCTTCTTTTTCTTGTTTTTTTCTTCCTCTCTGCCTTTAGGCTCTTCTTCTTTGTTTTTCTTAAAAGAAACGGGCTCTCCTTGCGTGGCTTCTTCCAAAGACATTCCCGCCAAGCCGTTGAAAGTCCTTTTTTGGCTGGTCATTTGAGCTTCCAGTCTTTCTTTTTCAACTCTTTTTAGACATGCCTTGCAAAAGACGGATCTTTTTCCGTCGGGACGGAAATTAACCATAGTTTTTTTCCCGCAAATCTGGCAGATCGCTTCAACCAGTTCCCCGGATTTTTGGTCTTTTCCGTTCATCGTGATTTGAGCCAAATCAGAAATATTTTTTTCAATAATCTTTCTTGGAGCGCTGTAATTCTTGCGAGAGAACTCCACTATTTCCTTTTTGAACGTTTTTTCCAGATAGGATTCCGGCATCAAAGTCTGCGCTGAAAACGGCCTGGACGCCACTCCGTTTATCATCAGCTTTACATAAATGTTGTATTTGGAAAGATTAACCAAGTCCGAAGCTTCAAACTCCGGAGAAAATTCTCTTTCTAGAAATTCCGCATCTTCCGCTCCCACCCTAAAAAGAACTATCGTGCCGACATTGCCGAAAACGGCATCTCTTACTTTTGTGTTGTGCCCTCCGCTGCTGGTTTCCGTAAGCTGGGCGATGTATTGGTTGGCCAAAATTAAAGCCAAACGGTATTTGCGGGCCTCGGACAATACGTTAACAAAAGCTTCCGTGGCAAAATTTTGGAACTCGTCCACATAAAGATAAAAATCGTTTCTCCCTTCCTCCGGCATATCCACGCGGGACATCGCGGCAAGCTGAAGCTTGGTAATCAAAAGAGCCCCCAAAAGCCTTGAGTTGTCTTCTCCGGTCAGTCCCTTTGACAGGTTCATTATCAAAATTTTCTTTCCGTCCATTATTTTTCGCATATCAATCGTGGAATTCGGCTGGCCGATAATATTTCTAATTAACGGAGCGGAAACAAACTGCCCTATTTTATTTTGAATGGCGGCAGTGGCTTCAATTTCGTATTTTTGGCTGTAACGAGCGAATTCTTTGACCCAAAAAGCTTTTACTACCGGATCTTTTAATTTCCCTACCACTTTTTCTCTCCAATCCGCATCGGAAAAAAGACGGTTGATGGAAAGCAACGTTGAACCGGGCACTTCCAGCAAGGCTAAAATGGCATTGTTCAAAATATATTCCATTCTAGCCGACCAAACATCGGGCCATATTTTCTTAAAAACTCCCATCAGTCCGCCGGCGACCAAATGCCTATGCTCCACGGCGACATTTTCCATAATGTTAAAAGCTATCGGCCAGTCCAAGTCAGCCGGATTGAAATAGATTACGTCTTTTATCCTTTCCTTCGGCACAAATTCCAAAAGCTCCATTGAAGCTTCTCCGTGAGGATCAACAAAACCGATTCCCTTGCCGTTTCTAATGTCTTGAATCGCCATATTTTTAATCATTTCCGTTTTTCCCATCCCGGTCTTTCCCACTACGTAAAAATGGCGGCGGCGATCGTCGGTTTTAATTCCGAATTTTTTGAGCTGATTGCGAAAATTAGTTTGAGCGAAAAAATTAATCTCTTCCTTCATCTGATTTTCCTTAAGCTGGTATCTGTTCTTTTATGATAACACTATTCTACCGGCAATTCCATGGGAGGACTGCTCTTTTTTGTTTCTATTCTTGGCAAAATAGCTTCGGAAACAGATTCCAAATTCGGAAAATGAAAAAGAGTTGCCAGTTCTTCTATGTTCAAAATAAAGGCGGCTTCCCCTATTTTTTCCCGCGCGCGAAATTTTCTGAACATAGCTCTTTTCTTCAAATAAGTTCTCTGCCCTACAAAAAAGTCAGGCGCCTGAACCTTGGTGGCTGTTTTGCCGTAAGGCCTAAGCCCGTTTAAATGCTGGGTGCTGAACTGGTTAAAAAAAGCAATGGGAACGGTTTTCATCGCCCCGAAAAAATTCTCTCTTTTGGCCAAATAAATGAACCTTATATTGGTAGAAAAGGCCGGCTTGGAAATTTTTTCTTCAACGGCCTGGACAACGCCCCTTTCTCCGGGAGTCAATTTCATTTCAGGCGGGATAACCGGCTTTTCTCCGGCCTTAACCCCTCCGGGGAGTAAGCCAAAGACAGCCAAATCAATAAATTCGGAGAATAGAGATTTTCTTCCGGCAGGAGGCTCCGGCCGGCCAACCAGCCGGTTGATTTCCGCTTTTCCTCTTTCTACATAGCTATTTTCAGCCGAGCTTACCGGCCGAGGCATTATTTGCATCCAAATTTGTTCTCCTTTTTCCAAACGGGCCAGCCCCTCCAGCAAAGCGGCCAAAGGCTCTATTTGCTTTTCTTCTTTAATTCCTTCTTTTTCTTCAAAGAATTGACGATAAGTTTTTATGGGATAAATATCGCTTTTCGCCAAAACATAATCGCATCCCCAAAGATCCCAATCCTTATTGGGAAGATTTGCAGGAACGTTTCTCGCATAATCGGAAGCTTCTGCAATTTCAATCTCCGGAAACTGGGAATAGATGGCCGATTCCACTGTTTTTCTCAACGCTTTTGATACGCGGATATAAAAATGAGGCACTCCTTCTATACTGGCTATTTCCAGGCTGAAGTAAAGCAGGAATTTCCCTTCAAACCATTTTTCTTTTTTGTTGGCAGGGTCATAAGTTCCCCAAAGAGTGCTAAAAACATTCTCCATCGCTTTAATGGGCTTCAACTCCTGCCTGGGCATTTTTAATTCCAACAAGACAAACTTCTGCTTTCTAATCCATTCCGTCTGCTTGAAAAGAAGGTATCTTTCTTTTAGGGGATTGAACAGAAAAATGGGCGGCAATACCCACCAAAAAAGCTTAAAGATTTCCCAGCAAAAAGAAAAAAATGAGCCGATTAAGCTAAAAAAAGAATAAAAGAATTTTAATGTTTCTGAATCTGCCATTGAAATGGGCCGGACTCCGGCCAAAGAGCATAAGAATTTTTAAGCTTCTCTGACTTGATATCTTCCGGATTCGTCCTTGTTGAAAAAGTTTTTATTCCTTAGGCTTGAAAGAATGGTTGACTCTTTCACGGCTCTCTGCCTGGAAACAGCCTGAATAATTTCTTCCTTGGCCAAAGGCTGTGAAGAATCGGACAAAACTTTTAAGATTATATCTTTAACTTGCCCCGGCTCGTATCCCCATTCCTTGAGGGCGTATATTCCCCTGCCAACTAAGACAAAATTGTTGTTTTTAATCAGTTCGTTATGAACCGTTTGGATATGCGGAGATATTTTTTTAACTTTCTCAAGCTGGCCGTTAAGCCTCTCTATAAGAGAAGAAATATCTTGAAAATGCAACGGCCTTTTTTCTCTTTTCAAGACCATCTCTATCTTGTCTTTTATCGTTTTGGGATTAACTTCAGACCAAGAAGCCAGTCCCCATTTTTGATCAACGGTCTTTGCCAAACGGCAACAAATTTCCAAATAGGAAAAAACGGCTTCTTTTTCAAGTTCGCCGTTCTGCGGCTCAAATTCTTTCCGATAAACGGCCATAACTTCCTGTTCGGTCAATGTCTTGCCGATTTCTTGGAATTTTTTTTCAAAATTGAAACATAATGATTTCGCGCTTTCAACTGTTTCCTTGTCCAAGGCCCACACCGCGTAGCAATTTTCTCCTTCTTCAAACCTTTGAAACAAAGGGCTCAAACAAAGGATAAAATTAACAAAATTCTTGCCTTCTTTTCCTCCAAGATCGGATAAAAGGCTTCTTTCTTTTTTTACATTGCCGTTTTTAGACAAAACAGCGGATATGCCCGATTCCAGCTCTTCAAATTCGCTCTTAAATTTGGGTTTGGAAATTTTTTCTTTTAATCTTTTCAAGCTGTCGTTTTCAATCTGCCTGACGCGTTCGCGGGTAATCTTGTAGTCCCTGCCTATAGATTCCAATGTTTCGGCTTTTTGGCTCGGATTCAAGCCAAAACGGCGCAAAACAACCTCTTTACTGCGAAGAGGAAAGTCTTCTAAAAGCTTAAGAGAAAATTTTTTAAAATCGTTATTCATGACCTTTTATTTATAATACTTTTTAGTATTTTTGTCAATAACGAAACTGTGGATATCTATCTTTTTTTTGCTTTTCTGTTTCTAAAATTCAGCCAAGCAACAAGCATCGGCGTGGCCAAAAAAATAGATGAATAAGTTCCTGTAACTATTCCTATAATAAGAGCTAAAGAAAAATACTTTAAGGCTGCTCCGCTCATAAAATATATGGCAAATAAAGGGAATAAAACCGCCAAAGAAGTGTTGATCTGCCTGCTTAAAGTCTGATTGATGGAAAGGTTTGCCACTTCGCCAAAGCTAAGATTCCTTGATTTTACAAGGTTTTCCCTTGTCCTGTCATAAACCACAATTACATTGTTGATTGCGTATCCGACCACCGTCAACAAAGCCGTAATAATGGGTATGGTAATCTGAACGCCGTAAAAATTCCCCAATGCGGCGAAAACGCCCAACGGGATTATAACATCATGGCCAAGCATTAAAAAAGACGCTAATCCGTAAATCCAAGAATTTACCGGCCCGGGAACATTTCTAAAGGCAAAAGCGATGTATAAAAGCATCGCGGCCAAAGAAACGATGATCAAAAGAACGGTTTTTTGGGAAAGCTCTTTTCCAACAACAGGACCGATCGCCTCAAAGCTTTGTTCTTCAAAAGCGCCTGTTTCCTGTAATTTTTCAGTAATTTTCTGATGAGCATCTTCCGACGCCGACTGCATCCTTAAAATAATTCCTTTGTCTCCGGTCTGCTGGACAATAACTTCTTCCAGCCCCAAATCTTTTATTTTTTCCTGAATTTCTTCAACTCCCGGACGATTATCTTGATATTCTATTTCCAAAACAGCTCCGCCCGTAAATTCAATGCTCGGCTTCAACGGCCAAAAAAACATTAAAGCGACGCAGGAAATTACAAGAATTAAAGAAACCGCAAGAAAGAAATTTTTATATTTAAGAAAGTCTATTGTCATAAGATTATTTCCAAAGCCAAGTTATTTTTTCTAATCTAGTTCCGATGAACAGCCTCAAAAAAGTTCTAGTTACAACAATCGCCGTAAACATTGAAAGCAAAATTCCGATATTTAAAGTGGTGGCAAACCCTTTTACAAAACTGGTTCCCAAAAACAAAAGAATGAACCCAACCAGCAAGGTCGTGGCATTGCCGTCGCGAATCGCCGGCCAAGCCCTGTTAAAGCCTTCTTCAACGCTTTGGCCAAAGCTCTTCCCTTGTTTCAGCTCTTCGTTCATTCTGGTAAAAATAAGTATATTGGCGTCAACGGCCATACCGATTGAAAGAATCACTCCTCCGATACCCGCTAAGGTCAGAGTAACTGAAATCATTTTGAATATAGCCAGCAAAAGGAAGGCGTAAAAAGCCAAGGCCAAAGAAGCCAGCAGCCCGGGCAAACGGTAATAAAGAACCATAAAAACAAAAATCAGCGCAAAGCCCAGCAATCCGGCTTTTAAGGTGTCTTCCAGTGAAATTTTACCCAAAGTCGGGCCTATCTTGCTCTCGCTGATCGGCTCGCCGATTTGCACCGGCAAAGCTCCTTGATTAAGCCTTAAAACTATGGTTTTAGCCTCTTTGATATCCCTTTGTCCCGTAATAATGGCTCTGCCTCCTTCAATTTTTTCATTAATTCTCGGAGCGTAAACCATCCCTTCTCCCACATCAATGATGGAACGATTGTCCAGCATAATGGCAAGAGTCTTTCCGACGTTTCTTTCGGTAATCTGCTCAAAGACTTCGGATCCCTCTTCGTTGAACTCTATTTCAATGATCGGATCGTTGCTGGTTTGATCATAATTTAAAGAAGCTTTTTTAAAATAACGGCTGTTCAAATCCGTTTTTTTATAATAAGGGTTCTCCAAAGCCATTTGCCAATCTTCTATCTCCTGGATTTTTTCAAATTCTCCTCCGGCTTCCTGCACTTCTTTAATTTTTTCAATAATTTTGTCCGATTCTTCCTGTTCCCTTTCTTCTAAAAATTCAAGCCAAGGAGTTTGGCCGATCCATTCTTTGGCTTCTTCAATATCTTCCACTCCCGGAAGTTCAACCATCAAGCGGCTGTTTCCGGAAACGATAACTTGCGGTTCCGCAACTCCAAAAATATTGATTCTCCTCTCAATAACGTCCCTTAGCCCTTCCATGGCGTTCGCTTTGTCTTCCGGCTCAATTTGCTCTAGATCGGCTTGGTATTCCAAACGAACCCCTCCTTTAAGGTCAAGTCCCAATCTGAAATCTTCTTCGGAAATTTTGGATATATTTAATCCTGTTGTTTCGTTTATCCATCCGATTCCTTGGTTTAGATGTTTGGGAAAACAAAAAAAGCCGGCTGCGACCGCTAAAATAATGATAAAAAACAGACTCCAAACGGTATTTTTTCTAGACATCTTAATCTTTCTGCAATTAATGATTATTGAGCCGAATTAAGGCCTTATCCGTATTTCGGATAACAGCATTTTTTATACTTTATCGGTTTTTTCGTTTTCGGGTCTACCCTGCCGCAAGGACAGGGATCGTTTCGGCCCGGAATTGACTTTGATTTCTGATTGGAAATTTTAGCACTAATGGCCCCTTTTGGCAACTCCGGCCTTTGAGGCGCGGAAGGCAAAGCGGTTTGAATTCTCGCAGAGCCGGTATTCGCCTTGAAGATGGAATTGGCAGCCGTTTTTTCCATGGTATCCAAAAGGTGTTGGAACATCTTATGCCCCTCGCTTTTATATTCCACCAACGGATCCCTTTGGCCGTAAGCCCTCAAACGGACGGAATCTCTCAAACTCTCCATATTTTCCAAATGCTCCATCCAAAGCATATCAAAAACCCTTAAACATATCGTCTTTTCCATCATTCTCATTTGATCAAAGCCGGAGGCCTTTTCTTTTTCAGAATATTCATCAACCGGCAGCTGCTCTTTTTTGAGAAGCTCAAGGATATAAACCTTCCATTCTTCAGGAGTTTTCGCCAAGAGATCTTTTCTTTTTTGGTAATAGACTTCCCTGTGCTTGTTTAAGACATTGTCGTATTCCAAAAGATGTTTGCGCGCGTCAAAATTCATTCCTTCCACTTTGGACTGGGCCGATTCAATGCTGCGGCTGATTATTTTGTGCTCCAGCGGCATATCTTCCGGCAAATTGAATTTTGACATTACCGATTTCAAATTGTCTCCGAATATTCTCATCAAGTCGTCGTCCAAAGAAACGAAAAATTGGGTAGATCCGGGATCTCCCTGCCTGCCGGCGCGGCCTCTCAATTGATTGTCAATGCGCCTTGCCTCATGCCTCTCCGTGCCGATAATATGCAAGCCTCCAAGCTCGCGGACTTTTTCCGCCTCTTTTGGATCGGAAGGATTTCCTCCCAAAAGAATGTCCACTCCCCGGCCGGCCATATTGGTCGCTATGGTAACCGCTCCCAATTTTCCTGCCTGGGCTATAATCTGCCCCTCCCTCTCATGGTTTTTGGCATTTAAGACTTCAAAAGCGATTCCGGTTCTTTTTTCAAGAATTTTGGCCAGCAGTTCGTTTTTTTGTATTGAAGTGGTTCCGACTAAAACAGGCTGGCCCAATTTATGCCTTTTTTCTATCTCTTCGGCCACCGCTTTAAATTTTCCCAGTTCGCTTTTATAAACTTTATCCGGCAAGTCGCTTCTGTCCAAGTTTTTATTGGTTGGAACGGCAATCGCTTCCAAGCTGTAGACTTTGTCAAACTCCTCGGCCGAAGTCAAAGCCGTTCCGGTCATTCCGGCGATTTTTTTATACATCCTGAAATAATTTTGGAAAGTAACTGTTGCCAAGGTAACGGATTCGGGCTGAACGGCCACTCCTTCCTTGGCTTCAATGGCTTGATGCAGTCCTCCCGACCATCGGCGGCCCGGCATTAAGCGGCCTGTAAACTGGTCAACGATAATAATCTCGCCGCTCCTGACGACATAATCTTTATCCTTTTCAAAAAGAGTCTGCGCCCTTAAAGCCTGCTCCAAAAAATGCAGGTATTTAATTCCTTTTTCTTCATAAATATTTTCCAGGCCTAAAATATTCTCAATCTTCTTTATCCCTTCTTCGGTCAGAGTAACCGTTTTTAGCTTTTCGTCTATTTCGTAATCGCCCTTTGAAACCTTGGGGATAATCCGCGCAAATTCCTTATACCAATTGGAGCTTTCCGCGTCGGGCGCGGAAATAATCAGCGGCGTTCTGGCCTCGTCAATCAAAATGGAGTCAACTTCGTCAATAATCGCGTAATTCAAATCCCTTTGGACTTTGTCAGCCGAATCAAAAACCATATTATCCCGCAGATAATCAAATCCGAATTCGTTGTTGGTTCCGTAGGTAATGTCGGCGAGATAGGCTTCTTTTCTTGAACACGGCCTTAAATAGTCCTCCACCACATAAAAGCCTCCCATCTCGTCTCTTTTCTCGTCTTTGCCTTCTTCCTCTTTCTTATAGCTCGGATCATACAAAAAAGACTGGTCATGGTTCAGGCAAGAAACCGAAAGACCGAGAGCAAAATAAATCTGCCCCATCCAAACCGCGTCGCGCCTTGCAAGATAATCGTTCACTGTAATCAGATGGCATCCTTTCCCCTCCAAGGCATTTAAATAAACCGGCAGGGTGGCCGTTAAAGTTTTTCCTTCCCCTGTTTTCATTTCGGCTATGCGTCCGTGATGCAAAACAATTCCCCCTATCAGCTGAACGTCAAAATGGCGCTGTTTCAAATTGCGCTTGGCCGCCTCTCTTACCGCGGCAAAAGCTTGCGGCAGAAGATCGTCTAAAGATTTTCCTCTCTTTAAATCTTCGCGAAGCTCCGCGGTTTTATTTTTTAATTGGTCCGGCGAAAGTTTTTCTAATTCCTTTTCCAATTCGTTGATCTCTTTTACCGCCGGCTTTATTTTATTAAGATATTTCTGGCTGGAATTTCCAAAAAAATTAAAAAGTGGCATAAGCTTATTTTCTTGTCCTGTTTTAAAGCTTTCTTATTGTATCGCTTTTGCGGAAAAAATCAAAATCCTTCAGCTAAAAAATAAAAACACGCGGGCATTGCCCGCCTTTTTGATTTTTTCCGCAAAAGAATAAAAATCAAGATTTCATCATCCTTTTTCCTTCAGCGAAAAATTTTTATTTGATTTTAAAATATTTGCGTATTGGATTTCGGCTTTAAAAAAACAGCCTCCTTTTGTTGAGAGAGGAGGCTGTTCAAAAAACTATTTCTTCTTTTTGGTAGTTTTTTTGGCAGTGGTTTTCTTCGTTGTTTTTTTAGCCGCTTTCTTTGTAGCCATTTTGTTTTTAATATAAAAATTATTGAAATTTTAAATAAGCCTGCAAGCAGCCGACCACTACTTGCCAAATCTTTAATATTTTTTTTGAAAAAACTTTCTCTTTATTTCATTTTCAACCACTGAAAATAATTGTCAATATGTGGAAAACTGTTTTCGCAAAAATTTTTAATTTTTAATTTTTAATTTTCAATAAATCTTTATTTATTTAATTTTTAAACATATATAAACGCTCTATAATTTAAAAATTATTGAAAATTTACGGAAGGTATATTATCTCCTCCATCAGTTCTATCCCAAAATCTTTTTCAACTTTTTTCTGCGCAAATTTTATCAAAGCGCGCATATCTTTGGCTTTCGCGCCGCCCAAATTAATAAAAAAATTGCAATGCTTTTCGGAAATTTGAGCCTTGCCGAAGCGCTTGCCTTTCAGCCCGGATTTTTCTATCAGCCATCCGGCCGGAATTTCTTTTTTTTGGTTAAAGTTTTCCAGCTCGGGAAATTGCAAAACCAATTTTTTATTTTTTATCGGCTTGTAATAATTTTTAAAAACGCTTCCGGCCGAAGGAAAGTCAAGAGGATGCCTTTTTTTGCGGAAGTCGGCATATCCTTTCATCTTTTTGCTTATCTCTCCCTCTTTGCTTTTTTCAAGAGAAAGACAAACTGAAAAAATAATAATATTGGGAGCTTTCTTTTTAAAAACGCTGGAACGGTATGAAAAAGCGCAATTCTTTTTAAAGTATTTTTTGAACGCGCATTTTTTATTTTTTACTTCCAAAGCTTCTATCCATTCCGCGCTGTCGGACAAGCAAGACCCGAATGCTCCGGCATTCCCGAAAACGGCGCCGCCAAGAGATCCCGGAATGCTTGAAGACCATTCCATCCCTCCTGCTTGGGCTTTTAAAAGCTTTGCCGACAATGAACCGAGAGACAGCCCCGCTCCCGCCAAAATTTCCATCTTTCCATTTTTCTCCTCTACCTCAAAGCCTAAATTATTAATCTTGATAATTAATCCTCTAAATCCTTTATCCGAAACCAAAATATTGCTTCCTCCTCCCAAAACAAAAAACGGCAAATTTATTTTTTTTGCCGAAATAATCGCTTTTTCCAATTCATCTTTGTTTTTGATCTCCAAAAAATATTTTGCCGGCCCTCCCATTCTCCAAGCAGTGTGATCTTTCAGTAAAACTTTTTCCTTAAGGGAAGGAAATTCTTTTTTAAATTCTTTGACTCTTTTTTTAAAATCTGTTTTTTCCATTTTGAAAATTAAAATAAAAACAAATAAATTTTAATCATTATACCAAAAATTTAAACTGTATAAAAAACCCATTAAAAAACGCAGGCATTGCCTGCGTGTTTAAAATTGCCGAGCCGATTTTACGCTTTTGATTTTGTACTGCTTTTGCTTGTCCTTTCATGAACGGATTTGCCTGTTTCTTCACAGTAATGCCTCTAATATATAATCTTAGCTGAATGCATATCAAAAAAAACGAAGAAGTACAAAATCAAAAGCGTAAATTAACTGAAAGCCCCATAAATCAGGGGCTTTCAGTTGATTTTCGGAGAAAATGAAGCTTGCGCTCTTGATAAATAAACTATACCAGTTTTCTTTTTCCCTGTCAACCACCGAATAACAGAGGCCCGGCCTCTGTTATTCGGGGATGCAAAAACTGCAAGAAAGTTCTTGCAGTTTTTGTTTGCCTTCAATTTTTGATAATTGCCTTTAATGGCTCTCTTTTTGGCAATTATTGACTTTTTTATTTTCCAAGCAAGCTGTTCAATTTGGCTCTAGTTGCCGGTCCTACCAATCCGTATCCCGGATTGCTTGCATCGGCGACTCCGTGCTTAACTTGGAATTTTTTGACAGCAGCCAATGTGGCATTGCCAAACATCATCGTTTCATTCCCGGGAGATCCGGCTCCGCTCAAAGAAACTTTCGTGTCCGCGTCGGTATTCAAGAAAATCTGCAGATATTTAACGTCTACTGACGACATTCCAAATCTTAAGCTGTTTTGGAAGGTAAATCCTGACGGAATTCCGTCAATGGATCCTGTTGCTCCGCCAGAGCTTGATACTGTCGCGCCTGATTGGATTGCCGCAATCAATTGAATAAGAAAAGTTATAAGCTCCGTCCTGTTCATCTCGGCAAGAGGCTTGGAGGGAACGGGCAAGGGAGTAGTTGAAGTAATAACGGGCGTTTGGGTTGAAGTCGTAGGCTCGTCAACATTAGCGGATTCTCCCTGGCCTAAAGTGGTAAAGGTCCCGGCCGCGGAAGCGGCGGTATTATTGGAAGAGTCTTGCGATTTTACTTGGTAGTAATAAGTCGTATTCGGGGTCAATCCCGTTAGATTAACCGAGTGCGAAGCTGTATAAGAAGTTGTTTTTAATTCTTGGCCGTAAGCCGTAGTGGTTCCGTAGACTACCCAAGACAAAGAGCTTTCATTTGTTGTCCAAGTAATATTGGCCGTATTCCCCGTAGTCGGCTTGGCAACGACATTGCTTATTGCCGGAGCAGTGGTATCCGCGACATATCCTCCGCCTCCTCCGCTGGGAGTAATCGTGGCAGTGCTTATCGTGTAAGCATCGGATCCGGCAGGCCCTTCAGTGCTGTCAGCGTAGCAGGCTACACTTTTAACGGTCGCAGTGCTTGCAATAGAAATAGCGGAAGAATATTTAGTGCCGGTAGAACAGGCCGTAGTGCCGGAACAAGCCGGAGTGGCACCGTTGGTCGTATAGCAAATTGCCGTAGATCCGCTGGCGGTCAAGCTGACGCTTTGGGTGGAAGTGTAAGTTCCGGCCGCCGGCGAAGCCGTGGGAGCCGCCTTGATTACTCCCTCCATTCCCGTCTGGATCCCCACATTGATTTCTCCCGTGGTTTCAGAAGCGAGAACAGCTCCTGCTCCCCCGCACAAAATGAGAATCGTGGACAAAAAAGCGATTGAAATTTTTTTCCTCATGATTTAACAATACCCCTTATCCTGCGCGCGCTTCTTTACAAGGACGAAACGCGCGCGAATTTATGCGAGGTAGCTTATTGCTGATTATTTAAGACTAGTCGGTAATGGTGCTGGTGGTTCCGGTCTTAATTCCATAGCTGGTGCTGTATGAGCCGCCGCTGGTGCCTGAAGGAACTTTGACATAAACATAAACTGTGTCCTGAATTCCTCCGATTGACGGATCTTCATCAACAAGAGTTAAAGAGCTGGATTGGGTAGCATAGAGATTTCCTACAGCCACACCGGTTGTTCCGGCCTGAACCCCTGCAACATCGTCGGTCAAAGCGATCTTCATATTGCTGACAGCTGCCAAGGAACTTGCGCCTGTCCAATCGGCAAACTTCATCTTCAGGTAAGTTTCGGTTTCATCATTGATCGTAACATTAAATTTGAATTGCCAGCCATTCGTGTATGTTCCGTCAGCCGTAGCGTAAGATTTCAAAGTTTGAGTGGTAGCAGCGACTCCGGTAGCGGCAGCGGCTGTCTTGAAACTTAAAATATCGGAATAAGTCGTTGACCCGCCAGCGGTTGATTTAACCCTGTAATAATAAGTTGTATTAGCTGTCAGGCTGGACAAAGAAACGCTGTGAGAAGTGGCATTGGCGTCAGCCGAACTGTCCGTGCCCAAAGCTTGGGTCGTTCCGTATTCAACAATATTATTTGTAGCTGTTACATCAGTAGTCCATGTAATGGTCGCAGCCGTATTGGTAATGCCGCTCGGAGCTACGCTGCTAATTACAGCCGTAGCAGAGCAAGCGCTAGTCGTTACCGTAGCGTCTCCTAAGTTGTGAGACTCATTTCCTGTGGCATCCTGGGCGTAAATGGAATAGTGATAAGCAGTATTGCAAGTTAATCCGGTTAAATTAACTGTCTTATCAGTGTCAGCCGTAACACTTACTACTTCCGATGTGTTTCCATAATCAGTTCCGATTCCATATCTTATCCAAGCAGTTCCTGTTTCGTTTGACTGGAATATAATAGCTGCGCCGGTTTGGCTGGGAGTGGCAGAGGTCAAGGTAATGGTCGGAGCTGTCGTGTCAGCGGCCGCGGCTGTTGTGAAGCTGTATGTGCCGTTGAATTGAGTTTCAAGAGCATTGTCGCCAGTGTCTTTTGCCGCAGTGGTAACATGCAGATAATAAGCGGTGCTGGCGGCTAAATTGCTGGTCGGCGTGATCGTAGCTATTGTTACTCCTCCGGCTCCGGATCCTGATGTGACAACAGCTGTCACCTTTCCTGTGTCAGTGGTAGCACTCGTGGAGATATAAACAGAATCTGAATTAAGAGCGTTCATCGCTTTGCTGAAAGTGATCGTCGGAGCAACGGTTACAGCAACATCGGTTTGCGCGCTAGTGTGATCCGGCGAAGTTGAAGAAACAGTCGGACGTGTAGAATCAGCCGTATAAGAAGAGGCCTGAATTCCGCTTCCGTTATCAACAGCTGTTACTGAGTTGCCAGCTATATCTGTAATAACAGCGGAAGTAATGGTCAAATAAGATGTTCCTTGGCTTTTTGCCAATAAACCGTTTCCTTTTATGGCATTAATATCAGCGGAAGACAAAGCAATGTCTATGGTTGTCCCGTTGGAACTGGCTGTTGTTCCTCCTGTCAAAGTATATTTAGCCAAATTTTTAGTGGCCGCATCCTGTATCGTAATTCCGGTCGGGGTTAAAGCGCTGGCATTTACTGATTCGTTGAAAGTCATAACCAAATGTCCTGTATTCATATTCAAAGTCCAGCTGGAGAAAGTGGGAGGAGTGATGTCCGGAGTGGTGGCGGCAATAGTGTCTATGGCGTAAGCAATATTAGCTCCGGCAGACATATCATACAAAACAGTGGTGTAAGTTGAGGCATCTGCAACAGTGGAAGCAACTATCCCGCTGATGGTCAAAGTCTTGGCGTTTTCAGCGACCATTGCTCCATTGGCAGTACAAGTGACAACTTGGCCTGAAGCGGAACATGCGTCAAAATCTCCGGTAAAGGTGTCAGATCCATAAGCCGCGCTGGCAACATTAAAGTTGGAGGGGAAAGTCAATCTTAATTCGTCGTTATCAGCCAAAGCGTAAGGAATAGTAAAGGTTACAACAACATTGCCTGTTTGGTTAACCTCGGCAATAGAGGAAACATTAATGCTTGAATTTGGATCAGCCGCGGTGGTGTCGGTTACGGTTCCGCTGACGTCAATAGCCATATTAGCGGAAGCGGAAGTATCATAGACCACAATGCTGGAAATAGTCTGGCCGGTGGCGGCATATTTTCCAGTGATTCCGCTCATCACAATATCGGCTGTTCCTTTGGTTATCGCTCCATCAGCCGTACAAGTAACCACTTGGCCTGAATCAGCGCAAGCAAACGCTCCGGCTCCGCCAAAGCCGTCAGAACTGAAAGCAACGCTTGAAACATCCAAATTAGCCGGCATCGTGAAAGCGATCGTATCTGTATTGGCTAAATCTACAGGCAAAGTTATGGCTAAAGTGGTATTCTGGGTCGCTCCTGCTGCGGCATTGGCCAAAGTAATCCCGGCCGCGGCATCTCCTGCAACAGTATCGTCAATGCTCTTGGCAACTCCGGTATCAGCCGAAGCGGCAACAACATCTTCGCCTCCGGACTTTTCAATCAAGATAGCGACTGTTTGGCCGGTCTTGGCATAATACGGAGTGATAGTGTCTGTCTGAAAAGTAATAGTTTCTGCGGTAGCTCCTTGAGCTCCGGATAAGGTCAGAGTAACAATTTGGCTGGCAATGCCTACTGTTACTGCATTATCAAGTCCTGCGGCAGTTGTTAAGTTCGCAACATTCCAGTTAGCGGGGAAAGTCAGCTTAATCGTATCACTGGCAGCCAAGGCGACAGGGAAAGTTAATCCTAAAGTTACCGCGCCAGCCGCATCACCGACCGTGGCAACGGCGGAAGCGTCAAAAGCGGCGGTCAGAGTTGTGGCCGCGGTAGTGTCAGTGACGGTTCCGGTGGCATCAGTGGCGATATTGGCGCCGGCTGAAGTATCATAGACAGCCACGCTGGTTACGGCAGCGCCTGTAGCGGCGTAGGCTCCGGTAATACCGGTCATTACGATAGTGCCGTCAGTTCCGGCATCAATCACGCCGGTTGCGGTACAAGTTACAACTTGGGAAGCGGCGGCGCAAGTAAATGCTCCGGCTCCGGTAAATGTATCTGTGCTGTAAGCAACTCCGGAAACATCCAAATTATCCGGCATTGTAAAGGTTACGGTATCGTCGGTAGCCAAAGCGTAAGGAATGGTCAAGGTCAAGGTGGTGTTTTGGGTCGCGCCCACTGTAGCGTCAGCCAAAGTTACACTGGCATTGGCGCTGGCAACGGTTGTTTCCGCAATAGCATCGTCGCTGGCCGTTCCAATATTGGCTGAAGCGGAAATGTCATACAGAGTGGTTGTATATGTGGAAGCGGCGGCGGCATAAGCGGCCGTAATTCCGCTGATCGTTATTGTCTTGTCATTTCCCGCAGTAATTCCTCCGGCAGCCACAGTACAAGTGACAACTTGACCTGCTACGGAACAGGCATCAAAGTCTCCGATAAAAGTGTCATCGCTGTAAGCGGCGCTGGCAACATTAAAGTTGGCGGGGAAAGTCAATCTTAATTCATCGTCTTCAGCTAAAGCGTAAGCCGCGCTTAAGGTAACAACCACATTGCCGGTTGTTCCTACTGCGGCAATGGCGGAAACATCAATGCTGGAATTCGGATCGGCCGCAGCGGTGTCGGTAACGGTCCCTTCGCTGTCGGCGGCTAAATTAGCGGAAGCTGAATTGTCGTAAACCAAAACTCCGGAAACAGTGGCGCTTGTAGAGGCATATCTTCCGGTAATGCCCGTCATTACTATAGTTCCGGCTCCGGCATTAATTACACCGTCAGCGGTACATGTAACTGTTTGGCCTGAATCAGCGCAAGCAAAGTCTCCGGCTCCGCCGAAAGTGTGAGAACTGTAAGTAACGCCGGAAACATCCACATTTCCAGGCATTGTAAAGGCAACAGTATCATTAGCAGCCAAAGCAACAGGTAAAGTCAAGGTCAAGGTGGTGTTTTGAGTGGCGCCCACTGTGCCGTCAGCCAAGGTTACACTGGCAAGGGCATCGCCGACAACCGTATCTTGAATGCTCTTGGCAACTCCGGTATCAGCCGAAGCGGCAACAACATCTTCGCCTCCGGACTTTTCAATCAAGATAGCGACTGTTTGGCCGGTCTTGGCATAATACGGAGTAATTTCATCGGTAAGAAAAGTGAGAGTATCAGCTCCTGCAGCTTGGGCTCCGCTCAAAGTCAAGGTCACAACCTGGCTGACAACTCCGACAGTAACGTTATTGGTCAATCCAAGATCCTGTCCCGCTCCGGTGGTTAATCCGGAAACATCCCAGTTGTCCGGAAAAGTTAGCTTAATCGTATCGCTGGCAGCCAAGGCAACCGGAAAGGTAGTGACAATTGTTACTTGGCCGGTAGAATCTCCAACTGTAACAACTTCTGAAGCGTCAATGGTGGCGGTCAGAGTTGTGGCCGCGGTAGTGTCAGTGACGGTTCCGGTGGCATCAGTGGCGATATTGGCGCCGGCTGAAGTATCATAAACAGCCACGCTGGAAATTGTTTGGCTGGTCTTGGCATAAGCGGCGGTAATTCCGCTTAAAACAATAGTTCCTCCCGTTCCGGCAGTAATCGCTCCGTCCGCGGTACAAGTAATTACCTGCAAGGCGGCGGAACAAGCAAAGGCTCCGGCTCCATCAAAGGTATCAGATCCGTAAGCCGCGGATGAAACATCCAAATTATCCGGCGCGGTAAAGGCGACAGTGTCTCCATTGGCTAAATCAACGGGAATAGTCAAAGTTAAAGTCGTATTTTGGGTGGCGCCTACGGAAGCATCAGCCAAAGCCAAGCTGGCAGCGGCGTCAGCAACGGTTGTTTCCGCAATAGCATCGTCGCTGGCTGTCGCGATATTGGCGTTGGCGGAAGTGTCATACAAAGTGGTTGTATATGTGGAAGCAACAGCAACGTAAGCGGCGGTAATTCCGCTGATGGTTAAAGTTTTTCCGCTCTCCGCTATCATTGCGCCATTGGCGGTACAAGTGACAACCTGATCTGCAACAGTGCAAGCGTCAAAGCTTCCGGTAAAGGTGTCCGTGCTGTAAGCGGCTCCGGAAACGTCAAAATTGGCAGGGAAGGTTAATCTAACTTCATCGTCGTCTGCCAAAGCGTAAGGAAGAGTAAAGGTAACAACAACATTGCCGGTAGATCCGACGGCGGCGATAGCGGAAACGTCAATGCTGGAAACTGGATCGGCCGCAGTGGTGTCGGTTACCGTTCCTTCAGTGTCAGTGGCTACGTCCACTCCTTCCGAATCATCATGAACAGCTATGCTGGTAATGGTGGCTCCGGTGGCAACATATGCTCCGGTAATACCGGTCATTACGATGTTGCCTGTTCCGGCGTCAATTACGCCGGTTGCGGTACAAGTTACAACTTGGGAAGCGGCGGCGCAAGTAAATGCTCCGGCTCCGCCGAAAGTGTGAGAGCCAAAAGCCGCGGATGAAACATCCAAATTGGCAGGCGCGGTAAAGGCAACTGTATCGTCGGCAGCCAAAGCAACCGGAATGGTCAATCCTAAAGTCGTGTTTTGGGTTGCGCCTACAACTCCGCTGGCCAAGGTCAAAGCAGCAGCGGCATCAGCAATAACAGTATCGTCAATACTGATAGCAACTCCGGTATTTGCCGAAGCGGCAACAACATCAGCGCCGCTGGTAACTTTTTCAATCAAAATAGCAACTGTTTGGCCTGTAGCGGCATAATACGGAGTAATAGTGTCGGTTTCAAATTCAATAGTGTCGGCTCCAACGGCTTGGGCTCCTTCCAAGGTTAAAGTGACAATTTGGCTGGAAACGCCGACATTTACCGTGTTGGTCAAACCGTAATTTTTTCCGGCTCCTTGGGTTAATCCGGAAACATTCCAGTTGGCTGGAAAAGTCATTTTAATTGTATCCCCTGTTTCCAAGGCAACAGGAAAAGTAATGCCTAAAGTTACCTGTCCGCTCGTTGCTCCGACAGTGGCAACTGCGGAGGCGTCAAAAGTTGCTGTTAAAGAAGTGGCCGCGGTGGTGGCAGCAATCGTATCGTCAGTGGCTGATCCTATGTTCGCACCAGCGGATATGTCATATACGACGGTAGTATAAGTAGCGGCATCGGCGGCGTATTTGGATACAATACCGCTAATGGTAATAGTAGCCGCGCTTTGAGCGGCGATTCCTCCATTGGCAGCGCATTTAACCATTTGTCCGTCAACTGCGCATCCGTCAAAGTGATTGCCTCCGGTAAAAGTATCGGAAACGTAAGTTGCTCCGGAAACATCAAAATTGGCCGGAAAGGTAATTCTTACCTCATCGTTGTCTACCATCTCGTAAGCAATGGCAAAAGTGGCAACAACATTACCGCTCTCTCCTACGGCGTCAATGGCGGATACATCAATACTGGCCAAAGGATCGGCCGCAGAAACATCAACATCGTCCGTTCCCGTAGGGTCAGTGTCCCCGGCAGCGGTTGTTCCTCCAAAAGTAAAGGTGGAAGTGGCGTCGGCATACATCGGAGTGGCACTGGTTATTAGAACACGAATGGTTGAAGCGCCGTTTGAAACAGGCCCCCATCCGGTCAAATTCCATTTAATGGTCAAAACTCTGGCTCCGTTTTGAGAATATTGGCCATTGCCGGTTCCTTGGGCGATATTGATTTCTCCCGATCCGTTGTTTGTCGTGTCCGTATCGTATTCAGCCGTAAAGCTCAAGGAGCTCCAAAGAGGAAAATTATCCGGCAAAGTAATGGTTAAAGTATCGCCGTCAGCCCAAGTCTGCTGGGCAGTATCAACGGTATACTCTATCTCCAAATCAGTTGCCGTGCCCACGGTAGCGGTTGTTTCCGTTACAGAATAACTGCTCGCCGCGTGAACGATATTATTTATGCCAAAGGAAACAACGGCCGAAGCGCAAAGCGCAATGGCCAAAAATTTCCAAAGGCGTGTTTTAAATTTAAAAATGCTCATAAATTTTTTTTAGTGCGTAAATCTTTTTAAAATAGAAAATCCTGCCCGACAGCCGACCGTAGGGTAAAAAGAAAAACAATTTTAAAAAGATTTTTTATTATTTTTAATTTGCACTTGGCTTATTATTTATTTTGCCTCGCCGTTCTTTTGCAAATGATTTTACCGATTATAAAATTATTTGCTTGGCAAGGCGGAATCATTAAAACAAATAAAAAATAAATATTTAATACTGCGAAAAAATATTTAATTTTGTCTTCCGATAAGCAGACAATAAAATTATATCACAAATTATTTTTATACAACTTGTGGATAACTAGCGAAAATAATTTTCAAACTCTAATTTTTAATTTACTTGCCTGCCGGCGAGCGGGCAATAAATTTTCAATGTTTCAATTTCCAATGACAGCGTCTGAACATCTATAGGAATTTGAAGCATTGAAATTTAAGACATTCATTGAAAATTGTTGCCCGCCGCTTTGCGCTTAAAATAAAACCCGCTAAAAAAATAGCGGGCTAAAAGATCATTCTTCTTTTTCGCTGCCGGCCGAAGCAGCGGAATCCGGCAAATCAGTCCCGCCGGAATTATCAGGCTCTTCCAAATTCTCGTCAGAAAAATTTAATTCCGCGGAAGAAGTTTCCGCTTGGCTCAACTGCTCAATTTTTATTGCCGCCGTTTCGGCTTCCTGGCTGTCAAAAGGAATCAAGCTTAAATATTTTTTATATTCCTCAATCGCTTTTTCCTTTTCCCCTCTCGCTTCGTATATGAAGGCTCTTCCCAAAACAGCTCCCAGGCTTTGCGGATAAAGTTCCGCCGCTTTGTTGTAAGCGTCCAGTCCGGCTTGGCCGGCATTCTCAACCGCAAAAATCAAATTTCCGTAAACCGATCCCAAATTGTGCCAATTTGAAGTTTTTTTCGGATTAAGCTCGCAAGCGAGGCCGGCAACGGCGATTGCTTGATCGGCTATTCCCAGCAGACTGCTTTGGTCTTCTTCCGATAATTCGGCTTCTCCTTCTTTTTCTTCCAAAAAATCATTCGCTTTTTGCAAATAAAGATTTGAAAGCAAAATATAATAATCGTCCTGCGGCCAAAGGCTGATTGCCTTTCGCGTTTGCATTATGGCTTTATCCGCTTCTCCTTGCGAATAATTTTCGTTTGCTTCCCTCGCGGCCAAGTTTGCCCTGTATTGCTGGAAAGAAACAAAAATGGCAAAAACGGAAATTGTCAATCCCGCCAAAGCGATTAACGCCGCTCCGGTTTTTTTAAGCTCCGGTTTGTCCGCAAAAACAATTTCTTTCTGCTTTTCGGCAGCGGCAAACATTCCCAAAGCCCAAAAAGCCAAAGCAAGAAGTCCCAAATTTATCCAAAAGAAGAAAAATATCAAAATAAAATAATAGGCAATGGCAAAAGCCACCAAGGTTGGCCTTTCGTTTTCGTCGGAAGTCGTCATTAACTTAAACCCGTGCCAAAGAAAAACCCCGGCTAAAATTAAAAACGCAATCGCTCCCAAAATTCCCGTTTCAACAAGAAGCGTTAAAAAACCGAAAGCCGATTGCTCAAAAATAATGCCGGAAAAAATAGTTCCGTTTAAGGCTCCTCCGTTGTGAAGCGCGAATTGGTTTGGAAAAGAAGCCATGCCGGAACCGAAAAAGAAATTTTTCGGACTTTCCATCAGAGTGCCTTGAGCGACTTTTAAACTTAAGCTTCCATTAGGCAGGTTCGGGTAGTCAAACTGCGCTTTAAAAGGAAGTCCGAAAAAGAACAGGAATAAAGCGGCGATAAAAACGCCCGATACGATTATTCTGCTTGTTTTGGAAGACGGAGAAATCAAAAGGCGGCAAAGAATAACGATTGAAGCCATGATGATTAAAAACCAAGTCAGGCGCAAGTCAACAAAACTAATCGCGGCCGCCAACAAAATCCCCTCAAGCGACAGCAAGGCAATATTTAATATTTTTTTGTCTTTTGCTTCAGAATTAAAAATATTCCCTTCGCCCAAAGTTGAAACGGCAATCAAGGCCGTCAGCCCTCCTCCGAAGACCAAAGCCAATACTTGGGCTAAATTGCCTGCGCTGAAGTTTAAAACCGCTTGGCCGGCCAAAGTAAGCCCTCCGAGAATTAAAAATGCCAAAGCTAAAATGGACGCTCCCGCTATAAAAAACTTAATAGATTTAAAAACTTCTTTTTCATTCTCCAAAATTGCGGCCGACAAAAAGAATATTAAAAAACAAAGCCCGAATCCGAAAAAAGAATCAGGCTGGAGCAATGTCCCAAAAAAACTGGCTTTAAAAATTCCGGAAAAAATCGCTGATGCGAAAAAAGCCGCTGCCGCTGCCAAAACAGCTTTGGAAGTTTTTCCCGCCGGATACTTTAACCCTCCCGAGGCAAAGCTTTTTATCATCCAAGCTCCGAAGAGCAAAAAAACGAATATCGCCAAAAATATTTTTCTGTCAAAAAAAGAAGCAAAATTCTTTTCCGGCAAAAAAGTTAAAGGCAGTAAAAAAGAAAAAGCGTAAAAAACCCATTTGGTAATTTTGTTAAGCATAATTTTCTCGGCGATAATTTAAAAAATAATTTTTATTTTTATTTTCTCTCTTTGTTTTTCCCTCCGCTCGTTTTTCTGTTTTTATTTTACCGCTATTTAAAAATAAATCCAACAAAACCTTTCCACAATAAAATTCAATTCGGAAAACGAAAAGTTTGACAGCTAAATTTTTAAGGTCAAAAGATTATTCAAAAGCGTAAAGACCTTGCCAATAGCTGGCGGCGTAAACCGTGCCGTTGTCGGTGATGGACGGACTGGAACTTATCAATCCTCTGCCGGCATCTCTCTCCCATTTGAGAGTGCCGTCCGATTTTATTGCATATAATTTGCTGTTTTCAAAGCTATGATAGTATATTGTTCCATCCGAAGCGACGACAGGAGTGCTGGCATATCCGCTGCCGATATAATAATCCCAAATTTTTGATCCGTCGGAAGGATCAAATGCGCTAATGTTTCCGCTTCTGTCCGTATAAACTGTTCCTGTCGGTCCGATAATTGGAGAGCCGTAATTATAAGCCCCGTCGCAATTCTGCCATTTACTCGTTCCGTTCGGGTTTATCGCATACAAACAATAATCATACGCCGTCGTATAAACCGTGCCGTCTGCGGCAATGGCAGGAGTCGTACAGACTTGGCTGGCTCCAGTGTCATAAACCCAAAGATCTGATCCGTCGTCCGGATCAAGAGCATAAACTTTTCCTAGCGCGCCGAAATAAACCGTGCCGTCTAAGCCTATTGAAGGAGAAAAAGAAGCAACCAAAAAAGCGGGATTTAGCACTTCGCCTGAAAACTCTCTCTCCCATTTTAAAGAAAAGTCCGGATTCAAAGCTCTCAAGGCTGGATCAGCCGGATCTTCTCCATAAGCTTTTACATAAGATCCTATATAAAGAGTGCCGTCCGATCCAAGATTAGGAGAGCTTGAAATAATTTCATCGGGTCTGCGGTTGGGAAGAGTGCTCGTGGCGATAATTGATCCATCGTCCGGACTAAGCACAATAATGTCTCCGTCATAATCGGGAACCACTATAATTTTTCCGTCCGAAGCGATAACGGGATGGTGGTTAAGAGAATTGTAGCTTTTATAAAAATTCCATTTGATTTCTCCGTTTGCCGGATTAACGGCATATAAATAATTGCTTCCTCCTGTATAAATTGTCCCGTCATCCGCTACAATGGACCATCCGGAACTTAATGCGCTTGCGTTGGACCATTTCAAATTTCCTGCGGCAGACGGAGCGATGGAGTGCAATCCCGTATGAGACTGGTCGCCTAAAAATACTCCCCATTGACCGGAAATTCCTCCAGCGGGGATCTGCCAGCCTGTTTCTCCTCCTTCTTCTCCCCCGCCCCAGCCGGCAAACATCGGGACGCTGTCTTCTTGGCTGACGCCGCTGAATTCCGGACTGACGCAATAGTAGCCTTCTTTGGATTCGGCTTTAGCGCAAAGAGTGTAGGAATTGGAAGTGGTGGAGATGTATCTATAAGTATATTCTCCCCCTGCCGTATAGCTCGGATCTTCGGGAACGATAGATAAATAACTTCCCGTTCTCATGGCTTGAGCAAACTCTGCGCTTTCTTCGTCGTTTTCCAAGGATATCTCTTCGCTTTGAGGATAGGTGTTGTGAGTAAGGTAATAAGCCTGCAAACTTTTTCCGATTTGAGAGATATCGCTTTGTCTGCGGCTGTCCCTGGCTGCGGCTTGAGGGCCTTGGATAAGGACAAGAACGGTAGCAGACAAAATACCGATAACAAGAATAGAAAGCATTATCTCAACAAGAGTAAAGCCTCTTCTTTTTCTTTGTCCTTCTTTTTTCTTTCCAAGTTTTGCCAATGAGAAAAAATTAGTAAAAAATGTTAAAAAATTCATTTTTAAAACTTTTTTATTTCCTATTTTAATTTTATTGTACCAAAAAGAAGTATTAGCACAATCACTCCGCAACGATTGGCGCGGCCGCCCGCAATAACCGACTGCAATATCCACCCGCAATATCCGCTCATTCGCGCGTCCGCGCGTCCACATGTCCACATGTCCGCGCGTCCGCGCGTAAATATCCGCGCATAAAATCCACCTGCTTATCAAACCACCCATCCAAAATCCGCACCGCCAAGATTTGCACAGGTGCCACCTGTGCAGATTCTCGCACAGGTGGCACCTGTGCAGATCTTGGCGGATTTATTTTTGCGGAAACCGGGCTTTGCTGCTAGGGAATCAAACTTAATTGATTTAAGGCAGGGATATATAGTCCTGCCGGGCCCAAAGCTCCGCCGTTTGAATTGCTTGAGTAATCAGTGGCAGAGGCATTAAACACCAAGCCGTTTGAAGGATCTTCGTCAAAAATCTGGGTTATATCAAGGCCTAGCACTGTTGATTCCTGGGCGAAATAAGCGCGATCTTGGCCGTCAGTCAAAACCGGATACATTTTCGGCATAGACCATTTTCCATACCAATGCTTTTTCCAAGAATTATTCCCTGTCGCCAAATCAACCGCATACAAATCCAAAAATCCTCCGGTCAAATTGCTTGGAGTTCTTTTGGCGTAATATATTTCCCTGCCCATAGGCTCTATCCAGTCCGTAGAAATGCTAATCGGTTTTTTCCAATTTTCCGAATCAAGATCGGAAAAACTGACAGAGTAAACCATTGGCCTGCAAATGTCATTCTCCGAATTCTCGCCAATTTCCTTGAAGCAATATCCGCCTCCGACTATTGCTATAACGGCATTGCCGCCGTTAAAAACAAAAGGAGCGCCGATTGAAACAGTTTTATTCTTTTCTCCCTCGTATTCTTCAGCATATTCCGGCTCAAAAACTCTTTCCAACATTTTTTGGCCGAAGCTGTTTAATTTTATCAGCTTTTGGTTGACTGCCAGATAAATATTGCCGGCATTGTCTAGAACGGGCCCTGCGGCGCTGAAGAAAGAATCTCCTTGCCCTATTTCCTGCGCTAGATCATAGTCTATATCTTTAACGGCTTGGTTCCCGTTGTCGGATAAAGCTAAAAGATGGGGGACGGATTGGCTGTCTGTCTTAGCAATAAGATAAAGCCTTGAATCTGCTCCCACCAAAGGATTGCCGGTATAAATCGCGCTGAAATTTTCGCTCCATTTAATTTTTCCCGAAGGGCTCGCGGCCCCGACACCGAAAGAAGAGAAAAAATAAATCGTTCCATCCGGGCTTAGGGCCGGAATCTGATAGGAATTAGATATTTCAAGAGACCATTTCTTTTGCCCTGCCGCGTCAAAAGCGTAAAGTCCGTTTTGGCCATCAACTTTTCCAAAAAAATAAACGGCTCCGTTTTCGTCAATAACCGGCGGAGAGCGGAAATCTCCGGACAGCGAAGCAAAAGCGCCGGCCGTTTCTTCTCCGTCCGGCCCTGCAAAATCTCCTTTGTTCGTAAGCCCGGCGTCATGTTTTGCCATGGGCCACGGATGGTTTGCCGCAGCTATTGAGAAAACGGGGCTGGCTCCCGATAAAGGAGAGATATTATCTTCACCGTCAACGGCTTGGACTGAAAAATAATAGCTTGAATCATAATAAAGGTCGGTAATAACAGCCACGGCCTCTTCTCCTTGCTTGGTTATGGCCAAGCCCGCTTCAATTTCTTCAAAATTTTCTTCTTTCGGATCTTGGTTGCGGACAAAAAAGATTATGTAATCCAGCTGTTCGGAAGGAGTGTCGGGATCGTAGGGAGCAAACCAAGACAATTTTACCGCATTTTTCTGCTCGGGACAGCTTTGTACGGACAAATCGCCGATTGCTTCGGGCGCAAAAGACAAGCTATCTTTAGGGCTTGGATCTTGGACTGCAAAATCTTGGGCATTGTTATCGGTATCTTGGTATTTTCCGCTGGCATTATGCCAAAGCCTGCCTAAAACACTTCCCGCCTCTTCAGGCGCAATCGCAGCCGCAGATTCTTTGATTGTCGGATCTTCCGCGCTTTCCGTTTCTTTCCATCCCAAGGCGTCTGCTTTCATAATATTAACTTGTTCCATAACTTCTTCGGCCGTGCCAGTCGCATTTTTCGGATTGCCCAAGAAAACAGCCATTGAGCCGCTGCTGTCCGACAAGATGCCGGAAGAATACATCGGCCAATCGCTTTCTTCTTCCGGCCAGCCGCCGAAACTGATCAAATAGTATCCTCCTGCCGAGATAAAGGCATTTTCTCCCTCCGGACTTTCACAAAAGCTCTTGCTGCGATAAGGATCGTTCCATTCTCTTCCCAGTGGATAGTAAGAAAAGTAGTAGTTGCTTGATTCTTCTGAAGAATTAGGACAAAGAGAAACATCTTCGCTTGTCGGATTGTAAAGCTCAACATATTCTTGAGAAGATTCGTTTCCCAGTTGGACTTCTGAAATAATTAGATGGTTAACGGCGTCCGGTTCGGAAATATTCTGCTGGATTTGCTGATCAGGTTCTGAATTTGGAGACTCTGTGTTTTCGTTCTCATTCTCATTTTGGCTCTGCTGCTGGGAAGACGAGCTTCCGCCTCCTCCGCTATAAACGGCGGCTCCTAAAGAGTTTTCCGCTCTAGGAGTTCCCATTATGCCGTTTTGGCCGCTTCCGCTGTAAGTGTGCCAGCTCAAGTTGCCGCTTCTTTCCATCGTCTTTTTCGGAGTGCTGCTTCCCGCCGGCCAGCTTGGCGCGGCTTCAGCTTTATCCTGCAAGCTGCAATCCGGACCGAATAAATACAAAGCTTCGTTGGCGTTACTCAAAGACCCTTTATAGATTAGATCCGCTGATATATGCGGCACGGAATCGTCATCCGTTCTTTCCAGCAAAAGAAATTCTCCCGGCAAAATTTGGCTGCCCGAGTCAAAAACTATTTTTATCTGTCTGTCTTTGTCCTGTATCTGCCATCCCTCTAAATCTATTGTTTGGCTTGTCAGGTTTTTAAGTTCTATCCATTCATGAGTTGCGCTGTCCTCTGTCCCCATCCAAGCAATTTCATTAATAATAACTCTGTTTGATTGCGGCATTTGGCTGGATTGATAGTCGCAATAGCTTGTCGCGATTGAGGAATCGCTGTCGTCATTGTCGCGATCACTGTCGTCATTGTTGTCGCGATCTTCGTTGTTGTCGTCATTGTTGTCGCGATCGCTGTCGTCATTGTTGTCGCGATCTTCGTCAGTATTGTTGCCGCCGCTATCTTGGGAAATCTGTCCGTTCCTTTTTGCCAATTCTTGGACAATAGATACAAGACCCTGCTTTAAAGATTCTTTCTGTTCTTCTGTCTGCTCTTGATCTTGCTGGCGGCGCATTAATTCCCGGATAATATCGTTTATAGCTTGTTTCTGCTCTTCCAAAGTTAATTGTCGCGATTGTGTCGCGATAGACTGCGGTTGTGTCGCGGTCGTGTCGCGATTTGTCGCGGTTTCTGTTTCTTCTGTCGCGGTCGTGTCGCGAATTTTTTCTTCTATTGTCGCGTTGACGCTAATTTGTTTTTCTTCTTGTCGCGATTTGTCGTCTATTGTCGCGATTGTGTCGCGATTTGTCGCGTTTTCTCCCTCGTTTGTCGCGGTCGTGTCGCGATTAATTTCCGTTAAAGATTGCAATCCGTTTATTTTTGATACTTCTGATGACAATATTTCTTCCTGCGCTTCTTCTTCTGTCAAATCTGTTATTGTTGGCACGAGTTGGGCTCCGAAAATATCTTCAAAGCCCTTTATTGAGCTTTGAAAAAAGTTTTTAATCGGATCAACAACGTTCCTTTCCCACCAAGATTTCGGCCTCAAGCCCAAATCCAAAACATCGGAGGGAAAAGAAATATCAATTTGGGGCCGCTCGGCCCAGGAGTAAAAAACTCCGCCGTCTTGATTTTTTTGGATAACGCCAGAGACAGTAACAACAAAAGGAGGAATTTGTTCTCCGGGTTTAAGACTGTGAGAAACTCCAGATGTCAAGCTGATTGAAGATTTTGATTCAGGGGGATTGATAGACTCTGTTGAATAAAGCCTTATGCTGATGTCGGCTTGGCTGTTTCCCTTTTCTTTATAAACAATAATATATTGGATCAGGGCCTTTTCCTTGTCCTCTTTTTCTTCCGAATAATATTTTGCTTCAAAAGCGCCCGCAGAAAGCTTTATTTCGTTCTTAAAAAGCTCCGATTTAATATATTTAATTGCCGCGGCCACTGACTCTTTTTCAAACTTTTCAATCATCCCGACAAAAGCCGACTGAAAATCTCCGGTCAAGATTATTTTTCCTATTTCAATTCCCTGGATTGTTATAATTTTGGCAGTATCAAGCGGCACGTCGCTCAAAAGATAGTGGAAAAAATTATAATTGATAAAACTGCGCAAAGTTAAAGGAACCGCCATATAAAAACGGTCTTGGTCAGATGATATAAAGCTAGAGAGCCATTTTTCAGTTAAAGCTTGAGGCAGGCTGTTTTTTAATATTTTCTGCGTTTCCAATTGAGACAGCCTTGGATAATCATTGTTTTGCAGCATTGCTTCTTCCTCTGTTTGAGCAAAAATAATTGGAGGAAAGATCAGCGCAGCAGCTACAAATAAAAGAATAAATTTAAAGGTTTTTGCTTGTGTCATTTAATTGACACCGTTTCTAGGAAATTGCCAAAGTCCTTTTCCTTGCATCTGTCTTTATCACGGCCAGAAAGCCAAGCCTTGATATCATAAAGACGATTATCTTTAATAAATTTGATACCGACAATTTGAACCAAATCAGATCCTATGTCTTGAGAATAACGAACAGCTTTTAAGTCGCGGAAATCAACTAATTGATATTTATCTTTGTCTTCTTCTCCCAATTTATCATAATTTTCCGTAGCATATTTAACAATCAAAAAATCAGAACTTTTTTCTCCGAAAATTAGTTCTTTTTTAATTGACATCGAAACAGTACAACCCGTTTCTGGCTTCAAAGCAACGTTTTCAAAAGAAATATCGGGGCTAGTAAACACTAAATTCTCTAGTATATATCCTTGTGACCAAGAATCCATTAATTTAATTGAAGTTCCAGTTTCTTCATCCTCATAAATTTTTTGACCACCTATATCTTTCTCTATAAATTTTTGAGGGTCAACAAAACCGACATTATTATTGTCGTCATATTTTTTAACTTCTAAAAATATTGCAAGTATCAGGATAATGGCAAAAATCGTAAAAACGATGATTTTCGTTTTTCTATTCATCATTATTAATTGCTTCATAAGTATTAAACTTACTAAAAATAGCCAATAAATGGCGATAAAGAACAATATAAAA
>JAQTVQ010000012.1 GCA_028706715.1 Minisyncoccota bacterium
CGTTTTTCGGTTTTTAAAATGCTGATTTTAGGAGGAGCGATTTTAGCTATGTTTGCGCCTTTGCTTGTGGCTGAAAAATGTTTTTTTCCTTTTGTCGGAGGAAAAAGCATTTATTTTATGGCTTTTTGCGAAGTAATATTCTTTGCCTGGCTGGCGTTAATCAGCTTCAACAAACAATATCGCCCCAAAAAGAATATTATTTTGATTGTTTTGGGCTTGTTTATCTGTTCAATGGCTGTCAGCTCTTTTTTGGGAGCGGATTTTTCCCGCAGTTTTTGGTCCAAGCATGAAAGGATGACCGGCCTTTTAATGTGGCTGCACCTTTTTGGATTTTTTCTTGCAACCTCTTCCGTTTTTAAAAAAATGGACTGGCTTTGGGTTTTTATAGCTTCCAATTTTACGGCTGTGCTTGTCAGCTTCGGCGCGTTGTTTTTTAGGACAGAAGCCTCCAGGGGAGGGGGAACACTGGGAAATGATTCTTTTTTGGGCACCTATCTTCTCTTTAATATTTTTATTGCTCTTTATCTTTTTTTCTTTAAATTTAAAGAAAGGCCTTTGCTGCCTGAAATTCCCAAAGTGTTGAAAATTTTTTCCATTACCGCTTTTTCCATTTTGGCTTTTTGTCTTTTATTTGAGGGCACTCAATTTTGGGATAATTTAATTGCCGGCCAGCCGTTTTTTATTTCTTTGCCTGATTTGCTGAAAGACATAATGACAATGGGCGCAAGGGCCGCCAAATATTCTTTTTTGGGAGGGATAGCTCTTCTCGGGCTTCTTTATCTTGTTTTTGAAAAAGGGGGCAAAAAAAGGATTGCAGGCATATCTGTCTTGGTTTTGGGGGCAATAGCCGTATTAACCTTATTTTACTTGACCCTGCAGCCTGGAAGCTTTGCATATGAACAATTTGCCAAGCTGGCCTCAAAAGCGAGAATGGTGATTTGGGGATTCTCTTGGGACGCTTTTTTGGAAAGGCCTTTGCTTGGCTGGGGGCCGGAAAATTTTGAATTGGCGTTTCCTTTGCATTTTGATCCGCGTTTATTTATGCCGGAATACGGTACGGAAGTTTGGTTTGACAGGGCGCACAATATTTTAATGGACAATTTGGTTTCGCTTGGCATAATCGGATCCGTTTTGTATCTTGCTCTTTTTGCCGCCGTTTTTTGGGTTTTATGGAAAGCTTATCTCTCCAAAAAGATAGATTTTTTTACCGCTGCCATTCCGTCTGTCGCCTTGATAGCTTATTTTATCCAAAATTTGACTGTTTTTGATATGGTAACAAGCTTGATGATGTTTTTTATGATTATGGGATTTGCGGCAAGCATTCAAAGAGAAGATTCCGAAGATTTGCCGCCGGAGGACGATTATTACGCGCGAAACAAAAGGTATCCTTTGGCATTAATTTTGATTTTTATTGTTTTTATCTTCTCATTTGTTTTTTTTATTTTTATGCCGATGAGAAACGGATCGCTGGCCATAGAGGCGATTAACGCGCCGACTCAAGAAGAGAGGATAGCTCTTTATCAGCGGGCTTTGGCGGTATCGCCGGTGGGAAAATACCAGGAAACCGAGTTTTTTGCCGACCAATTTTCCAATTTTTCTCTAAGCTCCGAAGCGGTTACGATGCCCGTAGAGCAAATGAAGAATGAATTTTCGGTAATTGCCGGATTGATGAGGGATCGCTTGGAAGACTCTCCTTTGGACTTTCGTATTCATTTAAAACTGGGCCAATTTTATAATGTTTGGTCCCGTATTGATCAAAGCCAAGTTGAAAACGCCCAAGAATGTTTGGAGAAAGCTTTAAAGCTTAATGCGGACAACCAGCAGGTTTATTGGGCCTTGGCTCAAACGAAGCTCATTCAAGGAAAAAGCGGCGAGGCGATAGCTTTGGCTGATTTAGCCATAGAACTTGAGCCGAGAGTTAAGAATTCCCATTTTATGGCTATAAGGATAGCCAAAATGATAAACGATCAAGAGCTGTTTGAAGAAAAAAAGGCAGAGGCTTTGAAGATAAATTCGGATTGGCGGACAGAGATTGAGGACGCGTTCCCGAACTAGCGCCTATATTGAGTTAAAAGGAAAAATAGGCTATATTGGGTTGGTTAACTTAACTTTCAAAAGAGGATATTAGCCGCGGAACGGCTGTATTCTCTAATGGAGGAGTCGCATAAAGGCATTGCAACAGGTTGCTAACCTGTGACGGTTTCAACGCCGTCTGCGGGTTCGATTCCCGCCTCCTCCGCCTTCGCCCGCCATAGCCTCGCTGAAAGCGAGGCGAAGGAGGGCTTTGTCGTTGATTTATCAGTAAGAAGACAAAGCTATGCGGCGGGCTTCGGCGGACAAAGTCCGCCGAATATAAGAATATCTATAAACATTTAAAATAGCCTTGGTGGGGTGCCTGAGCGGCTGAAAGGGGCAGTCTTGAAAACTGCTGTGGTCAAAAGCCACCGCGAGTTCGAATCTCGCCCCCACCGCCACGTAATAAATTTTTCTTTAAGAAAAAATTAAACGCGGTTGAGGAATCATCTACAAAATTAAGATTTTTGCGCGATTTCATTTAAATTTCCGATAAGAATTTTTGTAAAGCTATCCGCAGAGCAAAAGCAATGGCAATGTCAGGGATTTTCAAATCATAATCTCCCTGGCAACTGCGATGCCCCATACTTCTCTTGCTCCCGATTGTTTTAATATCTTGGCGCATTCTTCCATTGTGGCGCCGGTAGTGTAAACATCGTCTATTAAATATATTTTTTTCCCTTTAATTTCCTTCTTCATCTTGTCCGTAAAGCGGAAAGCTCCTTCTAAATTTTTGCTTCTTTGTTCTTTTCCCATCTCCGCTTGATTTGCGGTTTTTTTTATTTTTGTCAGACAGCCGCTGATTATTTTTATTTGCCATGCCTTGGCTAAAATATCGGCTATTTCTTTTGACTGATTAAAGCCCCTTTCCTTTTCCTTGGATAAAAAAAGGGGAACGGGAATTAAAACGGAAGAAGGATCAATTTTTTTGCCGAGAATTTCAAAATGCAAAATTATCAAGTAAGCCAGCGGCCATGCCAAATCTTTTAAATAAGGGGGATATTTAAAGGAGTGCACGGCTTTTTTCAGCGCTTTTTGGCCGAATATGCAGGCAAAATAAAGGCCGGTTAAGGCGCGATTGCGGCAGGAGGGGCATTTTCCTTGAATAGCGGCTCTTTGAGGCTTTTGGCAAAGACAATATCGGAAAGAATTTATTTCTATAAGAGAAAAGCAGTCTTGACAGAGAAAGGTTTTTTCTTTTCCGCAGACAAGGCAATGCTTTGGGAAGAAAAGGTCAATTAAAAAAGAAACCGCTGGGGAAAACTTGTGTTTCTTTTTGAATTGGAATTTGTTATTATTAAAGTCAATCACAGACATAAAACAATTTTATTTTTGATTATATCATTTTATGGTTTGGCCGTTTGCAAAAATCGTTCCGCAAAATTTTTTGGGAATAGACGTGGGGACTTCTTCTATAAAAGTTGTAGAGATTTCCCAAAAGGGGAAAAGGAAAGTTTTGGAAAATTACGGAGAGTTGGGGATGGATGCGGTTTACAAGGAAAATTTCAGAACATTCAATAAAAACACTCTTTTACTGTCCACTAACGACGTTTCCCGCGCCTTAAAAGCCATAATCAGAGAAGCTGAAATAAAGACAAACAGAGCGATTTTTTCTTTGCCTGATTTCGCCACTTTTTTTACCACTTTTGACCTTCCCCAAATGACGGCCAAAGAAATTCCTCAAGCGGTGGAATTTGAGGCAAGGAAATATATTCCTTTACCAACTTCCGAAGTTGATTTTGATTGGCAGCTTTTAACAAAACATTCTCCGGAAAAAGACAGAAACAAAGTTCTTTTGCTCGCAGTTCCCAAAGTGGTGGTCAACCAGTATAAAGAAATGGCAAAAAAGACGGGGCTGGAAATAGATTGTTTGGAGGCGGAAGTTTTTGCCCTCCAGCGGTCGCTGATAAAAAATAATAAGATTACCTCCTTCTTGGTGGATATCGGGGCTCAAAGCACAACGGTGAGCGTGGTGGACAAAGGAATACTCAAAACAAGTTTTAGCTTTGATGTTGCGGCGAAAGATTTTACTTTTGCCGTATCCAAGGCTTTGCAAGTGGAGATACCCGAAGCTGAAAAGATAAAAGAGGAAAAAGGAGTCATTCTTTATGGCGGAGGAGAAGCGGCTAGGGTTTTGATGCCCGTTTTGGAAACGGTTATTGTAGAAATAAAAAAAGTGATAAAAAGTTTTGCCAAGGCGGAGCAAAGACGTCCGGAAGAAATTATTATTGCCGGAGGAACGGCTCTTTTACCCGGACTTTTGGATTATTTTCAAAAAAGCATTAAAGAAGAATTTAACGATGTCACGGTAAAAATAGCCGATCCCTTTGCTGATATTTTTTACCCGCCGGCCTTGGAAACTGTTATAAAAAAAATGGGCCCCACTTTCGCGATAGCCGTAGGAGAGGCCCTTAAAGGTTTTGATTAATAAATAATAAATAAAAATTAAAAAGCAAAAGGCTCTATAAGCCTTAATCGGTTTTAAAATCCTTTGCTTCCAAATATATAATATATGGCCATTGAAGTTGCTCCTCAAAAAGAAGAAAGGCCTTTATGGCAAGTGCTTCTTTTCTATTTTTCCGTGCTTTTATTGGTTTTGTCTTTGGCTTTGTTCCTGATTCTGAAAATGTATTTCATTCCCAAATTTGACAATGAAATAAAAGATATGGAGGATCAGACGGCGAAACAAAATCAGTCTGTCTTTGAAGGAAAGACGATAGGATCAATAGAAGAGGAAGTAAAGAGCGCTGAAGCGAAAATAAAAGATTTCAAAATTCTCTACCAAGAGAGAATGAATGTTACTAATTTTTTTCAAGAACTTGAAAAAAGCGTGCATCCGAAGGTTTATTTTGCAAACCTTTCTTTGTCCTTGGGAGATGAAGAAGAAATGAAAGCCGTTTTATCCGGCCAAACAGAAAGCTTTAAAAGCTTGATTCAGCAAATAGAAATTCTTCAAAGGAAAACAAATTTTATAAAAAATTTTAATGTTTCAAATATCGGAATGGCCGAGGAAGGGGGAGTTAGCTTTGAGCTGACTCTTAATCTTAGGCCGTCGATATTTAATTTAAATAAATAATATGAGCAATAACGAAAAGCCAATATTATTGTTAACGGTCATTTCCTTCTTGGGAGCCGCCGCAATCTTTTTCTATTTGGTCTTTCCTCTTTATTCCGGCAAAGACGGCTTTTTGGAGAAGGAGAGAACGTTTAAAATTGAAACAGAGAAGCTGGCCAATCTTAAAAATTATAATTCCGATCTCAAGAAAACCTACCAAGACTTAAAGGATAATAAATGGGAAGAGGCCAAGAAAGAGATAGATGTCAATTTTTCTTCAAACGATCCCATGTTCCTGCCTAAAATGTATTCTTTCTTCCAGCAAAGATGTTTGGCCAACGGCTTGTATCTAGACTCTATAATCGGATCCGTTTCCCAAGAGAGCGGAGCGTCGGCGGAAAGAGTCAAAAAAAATCAATTTAGCCTTAGCCTTTCGGGATCTTACGCTTCTTTCAAGAATTTATTGGCAGACCTGGAAAGCCAAATTTTAATGGCCAGCGTGGAAAATCTTGATTTTTCGGTTCAATCTTCTTTTTCTTCCGGCAGCAAAGAAGAAAAAAACGTTTCAGGGAGCATGCCGTTCGGCTTAAGGATTTCCGTTCCTTCGTATTGACGGCTTAATAATTTTAATCATTTAATTTTTTAAATATGGCTATTAATCTAGAAGAAAAAAAACCGGCTTCTTCTTTGCAGAAAACTTTAACGATTGTTCTTGTGTTGTCCGCGATTTTGGCTTTGTTTGTTTTTGGTTCAAGATCGGACTTTTTTAAAGAAAAAACCAGCCAAAAAACGCAAACGAAACAATCGGTTTCCGAAATTAAAAAAATTGATATTGATATTTCTTTTTTAAAGGAATCGGTTGAAGCGCTGAAGGCCTTTCCTGATTTTCCGAGTTTTTACGGAACTTCTTCCGCGGTCCAAGAAGGAAGGGAGAATCCTTTTCTTCCTTACCGCTTAGACGGCAGCTCCGTTGAAAGCGAAGCTTCTTCCCAAAATAAAACCGCAGGCCAAGAATAAAATGAATTTGATACCAAAATTAATTGAAAAAGGAAAGATTAATCCTAAAAAAGCCAAAGAATTGGAAGAGGAGATTTTGGCTTCGGGAAAAACGGAAGAACATCTGCTTGTAGAAAAAAAAATACTTACCATGGAAGAGCTGTATTCCCAAAAAGGAGAAATGATGGGAGTGCCTTTTCTTCCCGAGGCTGAAACTTTGGAAATTCCAAATAAGGTTTTGGCGCTCATACCGGAGGATTCTTCTCGTTTTTACAGCTTGATGCCTTTGGCTTTAAAGGATGGCGTATTGGAAGTTGGAATGGTTGATCCGGAAAATGTCAAGGCAAAAGAAGTTTTGCTTTTTTTGGCTCGCCAGCACAATTTATCTTACAAGATTTTTTTGATTACGCCTTCGGCTTTTGATATTTTAGGAAAGCAATACAGAAATCTAAGGGAAGAGGTAGACCAGGCGCTTGAAGCGCTGGAAAGCGAAGAAGGAAAAGATGGAATAGAGATAAAAGAAGAAAGAAGGCCGGGAATGGATAGGCTGGCAGAAGAAGCCCCGATCATTAAAATGGTGGGAGTAATCCTAAGGCATGCGGTGGAAGGAAGGGCTTCGGACATTCATATTGAGCCGGTTACTAAAAATTTAAGAGTAAGATTTAGAATGGACGGGACTCTTTATTCTTCTCTTTTTCTTCCTTTGGCGGTGCATCCTTCAATGGTAGCGAGGATTAAAATTCTTTCCAACTTAAGAATAGATGAAACCAGGGTTCCTCAAGACGGCCGTTTTTCCGTTCGCGTGGCGGATAAGGAAATTGACTTTAGGGTTTCAACTTTTCCGACCAAAATGGGAGAGAAGGTTGTTTTGAGAGTTTTAGATCCTACGGAAGGGCTGAAAGGATTTAAAGAATTGGGATTGCATGAGAGAAATATGAAATTAATCAATGAATCGCTTCAAAAGCCTTTCGGTTTGATTTTATCCTGCGGGCCTACGGGCAGCGGGAAGAGCACCACTCTTTATACTCTTTTACGAGAGTTAAACAAAGAAGACACCAATGTCGTTACATTGGAAGATCCTGTGGAATATTTTATGGAAGGAATTAACCAGTCGCAGATTAAGCCGGAAATCGGCTATGACTTTCCTCAAGGGTTGCGTTCTATTGTCCGCCAAGACCCCGATGTCATTATGGTCGGAGAGATTCGTGATGAAGAATCCGCGTCGTTGGTGATTCATTCCGCTTTGACAGGGCACGTAGTCCTCTCAACTTTGCACACCAACAATGCTATTGGAGCGGTGCCGCGGCTGGTGGATATGCAGGTTAAGCCCTTTTTGATACCTTCCACTTTGAATATAGTCGTAGCTCAAAGGCTGGCAAGAAGGCTTTGTCCTTTCTGCAAAAAAAAGGTAAAAGCTTCAAAGCCGATTGAAGAAATGATTATGAAAGACATTGAAGAAATGCCCGAAGATCTCAAGAAAGAATTAAGTCTTTCTCCGGGTTCGGTCTATCTTTACGAGGCGCAGGGATGTAAAAAATGCAGCGATAAAGGAACAAAGGGAAGAATCGGAATTTACGAGGTTCTAAAAATGACGGACTCTTTAAAGGAAATAGTTATGTCCGACCAATCGGATGTGGTTTTGGAGAAGGAAGCTAAAAATCAAGGAATGGTAACCATGCGGCAGGATGCGATATTAAAAGCATTGCAAGGAGATATTGCCTTTGAAGAAGTTTTGCTGGTAACGGAAGAATAAAAGGCAAAGCCAATATCTTAATTTTTCAATAAATGATATTATATTAATTAAGAAAATATTAAACTCCGTTCTTGGCGGAAGAGGCGTTAAATAATTATGGACTATAATTCATACATTAAACAATTGTTATCTTTGGCCATTGAAGAGGAAGCTTCCGACTTGCATATTTCAGTGGATCATCCTCCGGTTTTAAGGATAGAAAGAAAGCTTATTCCTCTTGTCAAAGTTCAAAAGCTTACGGCTCAAGACACTCGCCAAATAGCTTTTCTCCTGATGAACGAGGATCAAAAAAACCGTTTCTTGATTGAAAAAGAATTGGATTTTTCTTACAGCTTTGAAAACAAGGCTCGCTTCAGAGTAAATACTTTTTGCCAAAAGGGGACTGTCAGCATTGCTTTAAGGCTGGTGCCCGAAAAAATCAAGACTGTGGACGAGCTGAATCTGCCGCCGCAAATCCATGATTTCTGCCAGCAGAGCCAGGGCTTTGTAATTGTTGCCGGCCCTTGTTCTCACGGCAAATCAACAACTTTGGCCAGTATGATCAGTGAAATTAATCGCGTTCGTTCCTGCCGGATTATCACTATTGAGGATCCTATTGAATACATCTTCCACAGCGACAAAGCAATGATTGAGCAAAGAGAGCTTTATCGAGACACTTTGTCTTTTCCAAGGGCTTTAAGGTCAACTTTTAGGGAGGATCCGGATGTCGTGATGCTTGGAGAAATGAGAGATCCTGAAACTATCGCCACCGCCATTACCGCGGCTGAAACAGGCCATTTGGTTTTTGCCACTTTGCATACCAATTCCGCGGCCCAAACCATTCATCGTATAGTTGACAGCTTCCCGGGAAGCCAGCAGGGGCAAATCAGAGCCCAGCTTTCCGGTTCGCTTTTAGGCATCGTTTCTCAAAGGCTGGTGCCGTCGCTAAAGAGAGGAGTCGTCCCCGCTTGCGAGATTATGTTTAATGTTCCGGCGGTTTCTAATTTGATTAGGGAAAACAAGGTCCACGAGATTCCTTTGGTTATTGAGACTTCTTATGAATTCGGCATGAGATCTCTGGATCGGTCTTTGGCCGATTTGGTGAGAGAAAAAGCTATCAGCTTGGATAACGCTTTATCTTATTCTTTAAATCCTGAAGAATTAAGAAAATTAATCTAGAAAAATGAAGTTCAAATATCAAGCCCGGACAAGGGAGGGAGAAATAAAAACAGGAGAGATAGCCGCCGTTTCCAAAGAGGCGGCTATTGATATCTTGCAAAAGTATAATGTTTTTATTACTTACGTCAAAGCGTCGGAAGAAAAGCCTCTTTTGATGAGAGAAGTAAAGATGGGCCAGCATATCTCCCTTAAAGACATTATGGCTTTTTCAAGACAGCTTTCAGCCATGCTCGGCTCCAAGGTGCCTCCGGCGGAAGCTATCCATGCCTTGGGCCAAAAAACGACCAATAAAGCTTTTCAGGAGGTTATCTATAATATTGCTTCGGACATACGCGAAGGATTGTCTTTGTCCAAGGCCTTTTCCAAACATCCTCGCGTTTTTTCTCCTTTTTATGTCGGTATGATCCAATCGGGAGAAGTGACCGGCAATGTTCCGGAAGTGCTGAAAAAAATAACAAGCCATCTTGAGAAAAATTACTATTTCCGTTCAAAAGTGATAGGAGCGATGATTTATCCGGCCATGGTTACCGTTGTTTTTTTCGGAGTTTTTATCTTCCTTTTTCTTTTTGTCATTCCGAACATTACGGGCACTTTGCTTGAAACGGGAAAAAAGATTCCCGCTGTTACCAGGGTGGTCATGGATATCTCTAATTTTTTTGTAGTTTATTGGTGGGTCTTTTTAATTTTTTTGCTGGGCTTTGGCGCTTTTCTTTTTTTCTATCCGAGAACGAAAGAAGGCCGTCAAAATTTTGACAGATTTTTGTTAAAATTGCCGATTTTCGGCAACTTCCAAAAGAATCTTTATATGGCTCGCTTTGCGGAGAACTTATCCACTTTGATTTCAGCCGGAACTCCCATTGCCCAATCCTTGGAATCTTCGGCCGGTTTGATCGGCAATACGGTTTATAGAAATATTATTATGGAAATGCGCGCCAAGGTAATGAAGGGAGAAAACATCAGCTCTTCCTTGGAAAAATATCCAAATGAAATTTCTCCGCTTTTTATACAGATGGTGCTTGTCGGAGAAAGAACCGGGAACCTTGGCGATTCTTTAATCCAGGTTTTTAAATTTTACCAGGAAGAGATTGATAATTTTATCAGTTCCATCTCAAGCATTATAGAGCCTCTTTTGATAATTTTCTTAGCCGTAATGGTCGGAATTTTATTTGCCGCCTTAATAATTCCAATTTATAGCATTGGCGCGGGCGGAGTTTAGAACAATATGAAATTCAACTACCAAGCCAGGACAAAAAACGGAAAGATAGAAACCGGCACCATAGAGGCGTCTACCAGGAAGGGGGCGATTGATGTTCTGCATCAAAACAATCTTTTTCCCACAGCCATTAAAGAAACATCTTCCAATAATTTTTTTTCTCGGATTAATTATTTTCAAGGGGTTCCCTTGAAAGAAATTACCCTTTTCTCAAGAGAGCTGGCGACAATGCTTGATTCAAAAGTGCCTTTGGCGGAGGCTCTTGACTCTTTGGGCCACCAAACTAGAAATATTGACTTCCAAAACAAGATATACAAGATTTCCATGGCGATAAGAGAGGGATCCACTTTTTCCAAGGCCTTAAGCATTTATCCCAAAGATTTTTCCAGCTTTTACGTAAGCATGGTGAGGTCGGGAGAGGCTTCCGGAAATTTGTCCGAGGTGCTGGACAGGGTTTCCATCCATTTGGAAAAAGACTGTGAATTGCGCAGCAAGACCTTAAGCGCAATGATGTATCCGTCAATTGTCTTGTCCGTTTTTATTTTAATATTTATAGTGCTGATGGTGTATGTGGTGCCTAATTTGACAGAGGTTTTAGCTACCGGGAATAGAGAATTGCCCTTGATTACCCAATTGATTATCGGCCTTTCTGATTTTTTCAAGCAATGGTGGATTGCTATAATAGGATCTCTTGCGGCTTTTGCTTATTTGCTTAAAAGATATTTGCGAACCAAAGAAGGCAAAAGGATTTTTGACCAAACTTCTTTGCGGGTTCCAATATTGGGAAGATTTTTCAAAAATCTTTATTTGGCGAGATTCGCGGAAAACTTTTCAGTTTTAATCGCGGCGGGAATTCCTATTGCCCAAGCTTTGGAAATAACGGCTGACATTATCGGCAACGTGGTTTATAGAGATATTATTATTGAGTGCCGCAACAGAGTTATCAAAGGAGAGCCTTTCAGTTCTGTTTTGGATCGCTTTCCGGAATATATTCCTTCTTTGTTCGTGCAAATGGCGTCGGTAGGGGAAAGGACGGGAAGAATTTCCAATACTTTGACGAACATAGTCCGTTTTTACCAAAGAGAAATAGATACTTTCGTGGACGGCCTTTCAAGCATCCTGGAACCCATTTTGATTATCGGCTTAGCCTTGATGGTTGGAATTTTGGTGGCCGCTGTTGTTCTTCCCCTTTATCAAATGTCAAGCACTTTTTAAAAAGTAAATTGAAATAAAAGTTATCCACAATGGAATTATATTGAACATGCTATATAATTACTAATGTTGGATAACGAAAGATGGATTTCCTCGGTCGCAATCGGACGATATTAACAACATTCAAAAAGGTCGACTGTCCAAATAACAAGCTTTAAACTTATTAAAAATATGCAAACAAACAAAGGTTTTACTTTAATTGAATTGCTTGTGGTTATTGCTATCATTGGTATTTTGGCCGGTATGGTTATATTGAATTTGAATGAAATTCCCAATCAAGCTAAAGACGTAAAAATTCAAAATTTCCTTGACCAAATAAGAACTTCCGCTTCGGTTTGGTACAACAGCCAAGGAACATATGTCGGTTTTGACACTTCAGACACAAATGGAACCAATTTAAAAACAGAAATTCTAGCAATGCCGACAGCTTATCAGTCCAGCTCCACCGCCAGCGCCTACTGCGCTTCAGCCGCTTTGGTTTCAAATCCAGCAGTTTATTTTTGTATTGACAGCACTGGCTTTTCCGGAACAACAACTGAGACTTTCTGTACCGCAACTAGTATTGCTTGCGAATAATTTTTCTGAAAGGCAATTACAAGGCTCTCCTCCAAAGGGGAGCTTTTGTTTTTATCTTAAAAGAATAACAAATATGCCCTAAAAAGGCTTTTTTGTTTCTTGATTTTCAGTTTTTTGTTGCCAACCTTTTCAAACAACTGTAAAATATAGGCATGGATATTGTTCAAATTTTTATTTTTATTTTAGGATTGGTTGCTGGGAGTTTTTTAAACTGCGCGGCTTATCGGGTTAAAGAAAAGAAAAGTTTTATTTCCGGCCGGTCTTTTTGTCCTCGCTGCAAACACAATTTAAGCTGGCAGGACTTGGTTCCCGTCTTGAGCTTCGCTTTTTTGAAAGCGAAATGCCGCTATTGCAAAAAATCCATATCCTGGAGATATCCGATAACGGAAATAGCGACGGGATTGCTCTTCTTGCTGGTTTTTAATTTTTTATTTCCTCTTGGGCTGCAGCAGGGATTTGCTTCCGCCGTTTTTTTAATCAGCCTTCTTTATTTGCTGGCAGCCGTTTCTCTTTTGGTAATCGTTTTCATTTTTGACTTGAATTGGTATCTGATACCTGACAAGATTTTACTTTGGCTGGCTGGAATTACCGCTGCTTTTCATTTTTACAGTTTTGTTTCCGGCCTTTACCCCGAGGGGCAAATATTAAATTTTTTATTCTCGGCCGTCGGAGCTTCCGGCTTTTTTTTGGCGGTTTTTCTTTTAAGCAGAGGCAAAGCCATGGGATTTGGCGACGTTAAACTGGCTTTTTTTATGGGCTTTTTTCTAGGCTGGCCAAAAATTGGAACGGCTCTCTTTTTGGCTTTTTTAATAGGTGCTATAATTGGATTAGCATTGATAGCGGGAAAAAAGAAAAAAATGAAATCAGAAGTGCCGTTTGGGCCGTTTTTGATAGCCGGATTGCTTATTGCCTTGTTTTGGGGAGATAAAATTTTTAATTTTTATTTGAGTTTTTTATTTTAAATGTTTTTTTGGCAAATTATTAAAGGTAAAGTCAGAGAAGAAAAAGGGTTTACTTTATTTGAGCTCCTTGTCGTTATTGTCATTATCGCCATCTTCAGCGGGATTATTTTTGCCAATCCCAACAGCTGGCAGGACAGCTTGGCGCTGGAAAGATCGGCGCCAAAGCTGGCTCAAAGCATCAGCCAAAGCAGGGGAATGTCTATGAGAGGAGAAGCGGGGGTCTGTGTCCTTGGAGAGCCCAACGGATACGGCGTCTATTTAGACAAGTCTAATCCGTCTGAATATTTTATTTATTTGAACTGCAGCGGAGACCCCAGCAAAAGCTATAATCCGGCTTTTGACCAAAAATTTGACGATACGGATATTTCATTGGAAAACCATATTGTCATTTGCGGCCTTACGGCCGGAGGGACAGAACAGTCTTCTTTGAGCGTTTTTTTTGACCCGCCCGATCCTACAATATTTATCAATAACGTTTCAAGGGCCACTTCTTCCATTTCCATTTGCGTGGAGGATGACTCGTCCAAAAAAAGAATAATTGAAATAAACGGAGCGGGGAATATTAACTTAAAATAATATGAGCAATCTGCGCGAACGCCCAAAACGGCAAAGAGGATTTACTCTTCTTGAGATGATCTTCGCGATTACCATTATTTCGGTAGGGGTTTTGGGCGTATATAACGGCATGAGTTTTGCCATTTCCAATACGCAAAAAGCCAGGGAGCATTTTATGAGCGCTTACTTGGCGCAGGAAGGGATAGAAATAGTTAAAAATATGAGAGACGCTAATTGGATCGTAGGATCCGAGTGGGATGAAGGCTTGGTTTGCGCGAACGGGTGTGAGGCGGATTATAATACGGCCTCTTCAACTTTTTCTTCTTTTCCTTATACGGGGCGTTATCTGAAAATAGATTCAAGCGGTTTTTATAACTACGACAGCGGCGCGGATACCATTTATCAAAGAAAAATAACAACCGTTGAGCCCGTAAGCCCCACTTCAACTTTAAATATAATCGTGGAAGTTTACTTTAAAGGGGTAACCACTACGGTAAGGGAAGATTTGCGGGATTGGTACCAATAATAATTGTAAAAAATGGATATATTTTCGCTTAAAAAATTTTTAAAAAATATTAACGCCGAAAAAAGCAAGGGCTTTACGTTGATAGAGATGATTATCGCTATCGGTATTTTTTCCGTTTTAATGGGAGTTTTGAGCGGAATTTTTTTGGCTTCAATGAAAAGCCAAAAACATATAGTTTATACGCAGAGCTTGATTGACAATACTAACTATGTGTTGGATTATATGAGCCGTTATTTAAGGATGGCTCAAAAAGACTATACCGGTGATTGCGTCGGAAGGGAAAAAGATAATTTTGATCCTTCCAACGCTTCTTCTTCCGTTATCACCTTCCTTGACTATAAGGAAGGAGGAGGCAGATGCCATCAATTTTTATTGGAAAACGGAGAATTAAAAGAAAGAATATCCGCTGACCAAACGGCGGCTAACTTTGAAGAAGCCCAGTCTTTGACTTCGGACAGGGTAAAAATTACCAATTTGCAGTTTAACGTTGCAGGCGGAGCGAATTACGATGAAAAACAGCCGAGAATTACGATTTTAATCGGAGCTGAAGCCGATACGGAAGACCTTGATCCTTTGCCTGAAATCAATGTCCAAACTACTATTTCGCAAAGAAATTTAGATAAAGAGCTTTAAAATATGAGAATTTTTTTTAAATTTTTAAAAGAAAAAGGCCAGCAAGGGGTGTCTTTATATATGACCATTATTTTAATGGCTATCCTTTTGGCAATGGTTTTGGGGGTTACATCTATTATTATGAACGGCCTTGATATTGCCAAAGGAGTTACCGACTCCGTAAAGGCTTTTCACGCCGCTGATACCGGGATAGAAAACGCTTTATATCAGATAAGAATTGAATCAAACTGCGCTTGTTCCTGTTCGTCTCCGGACAAATGCGATTTTAATTGGGGAGATTCGGAGTGGTATTGTTCTTTTACCAATTATGATTGCATATTGGATCCTCCTTCCGTTCTTATAAAATCTAGAGGAGTATATCATGATTCCCAAAGAACAATAGAAGTGCAATATCAATAATGTGGATATAATTTGTATGGACAGGGATCAAGCCAAAGCTAGGATAGGCAAACTTAAAAAATTAATAAACCATCACAGGTATCTTTATCATGTTTTGGACCGGCAGGAGATATCTCCGGAAGCTCTTGATTCTTTGAAAAAAGAGCTTTTTGATTTGGAACAGCAGTTTCCCGAGTTTGTTTCTCCTGATTCTCCTACTCAAAGAGTGGGAGGAGAGCCTTTAGAAAAATTTAATAAAATTAGGCATTCAAAGCCTATGATTTCTCTCAACGACGCTTTTTCCCGGGAGGATATGGAAAGCTGGGAGAAGAGAACCGCCAAGCTTTTAGACCCTGGCGAAAAGGCGAGAGTTGATTTTTTTTGCGAACCGAAGCTGGACGGCTTGGCGATAGAATTGGTTTATCAGAACGGAATTTTGCAGACCGGTTCAACCCGGGGAGACGGCTTAATCGGAGAGGACATCACCCAAAATTTAAAAACGATTGAAGCTATTCCTTTACAACTCCGAGATCCGGATGATGTTTTAGACGGTTTAAGAGAAAAAGGACTAAATGCCGTTGCTGAAAAGTTTTTACAGACAAAAAGGATTGATATCATTGTCAGGGGGGAAGTGGTGATTACCAGAAAAGATTTTGATAAAATTAATTTGGAGCAGGAGAAAAAAGGAATGCCTTCTTATGCCAACCCGCGGAATTTGGCGGCCGGTTCTTTACGCCAGCTTGATTCCAGGATCGCCGCAGCAAGAAGGCTGGACGCAAATGTTTACGGGATTGTAAGCGCCATAGGGCAAAAAACCCACCAAGAAGAGCATGAAATCTTGCATATTTTAGGCTTTAAAACGAACAATAAATACAGCCGGTTTTGCGAGAAGATGGAAGAAGTTTTTGCCTGCCATGACTATTGGCAAAAAAACAGACAAAAAATTCCTTACGAAATAGACGGCATAGTGGCGAGAATAAACAGCAATGAAATATTTGAAAAGCTGGGAACAGCGGGCAAAGCTCCCCGCGGAGCCATAGCTTACAAGTTCCCGTTAAAGCAGGCGTCAACCGTTGTTGAAAATATCCAAGTGCAAGTCGGCCGCACGGGAACAATGACGCCGGTAGCTATTTTAAAGCCAGTGGAAGCCGGAGGAGTAATGATAAGCCGCGCCACTTTGCATAATGAGGATGAAATAAAAAGGCTTGGCCTAAAAATTGGAGATACGGTTATTGTCGGCAGGGCCGGAGACGTGATTCCTCAAATAGTCAAGGTTTTGCCGGAATTGAGAAGCGGCAAGGAAAGAAAATTTGAAATGCCGAAAAAATGTCCTTCATGCGGCGCTGGATTAATAAAGCCAAAAGGAGAAGCCGTTTGGCGCTGTCCAAATCCAGAATGCTTTTGCAGAAAAGAGAGATATCTTTCTTATTTTGTTTCCAAAAACGCTTTTGATATGGCCGGACTGGGCCCGAAAGTTTTGGAGCAGCTGCTAGATCGCGGGTTAATCTCCGATCCGGCGGATTTGTTTTTCTTAAAAGAAGGCGATCTTGAGCCCCTTGAAAGATTTGCCGAAAAAAAAGCGAATAAAATCATTGAAGCCATACAGGCAAAAAAGGAAATCACTCTTCCGAAATTTATTTTTTCCTTGGGTATCCGAAACGTAGGGGAGCAGACCAGCGTTGACCTGGCGGAAGCTTTCGGTTCCGTTGAAAAACTGCAGTCTGCCGGGATTGATGATCTCCAAAAGATAAAGGATGTCGGGCCCGTCGCGGCAAAATTTATACGGGAATTTTTCCAAAATAAAAAGAATTTAAAATTTTTGGACAAGTTGAAGGAAGCGGGAATAAAAATTAATTCTTTTAAAAAGAGAAATTCCGGACAAGAGCTGTCGGGGCTGGCTTTTGTTTTTACCGGAGAGATGCTATCCTTGAGCCGCAGTAAAGCCAAGGATGCGGCAAGGGAAAGAGGAGGAAGCGTTTCGGAATCCGTTTCCAAAAATACTGATTTTGTCGTAGCGGGAAAAAATCCGGGGGAAAGCAAAATGGCAAAAGCGAAAAAACTGGGAACAAGAGTCATCGCGGAGGAGGATTTTTTGAAAATGATCAAGTAGCTTCAGCGGCCATTGATTTTTATTTAAATTATAAAGGTCAAATTTTTAAACAGCGATTTTCTATCATTCGCAATTTTGAAAATTAGAAATTGAAAATTTTCGGTTTGATGTTCAATTTTCCCAATATTTTTTTTCATCTTAAGCGTCTTGACTGGAGGATATTTCTGGCTGTTTTCGGCTTGGCCGCCATTTCTTTATTTTCTCTTTACAGCTCTTGTTCCGCCGCGGGCGATTTCGGTAATTTTTACAAACAGGCGGGCTTTTTCGGTGTGGGATTTTTGCTGGCTGTTGCCATAAGCTTTTTTGACTGGAGGATTTTCAGGGAGAACTCATCTCTCATTTTATTTCTTTACTTCATATCTGTTTTGCTTTTGATCGGAGTATTTTTTTTCGCTGACGAAATAAGAGGCACGAAATCTTGGTATAAGATAGGGGGGCTTTCTTTTGATCCCGTAGAAATGACTAAATTTGTTTTAATAATGCTGCTGGCTAAATATTTTTCTAAAAGGCATATTGAAATGTATAAGATACAGCACATTTTTTTATCGGGATTCTATGCGGCTGTTCCGGCGATATTGATCGCTTTGCAGCCCAACATAGGATCGGCTTCCTTGCTTTTGATCGTTTGGCTCGGCATTTTAATTATTTCCGGCATCAAAATAAAACATTTTTTATTTATCTGTGCGGGGCTTTTCTTGGCCTCTTTGATAAGCTGGGGTTTTTTTCTCCATGACTATCAGAAAGAAAGGATAATTTCTTTTGTCTTTCCTCAAGCCGATCCTTTCGGCGCCAGCTGGAGCCGAAAACAGACAGAAATCGCTGTCGGGTCGGGAGGGCTTTTCGGCCAGGGATGGCTTCAGGGATCGCAAACCCATCATGGCTTTTTACCGGAGCCTCAAACGGATTTTATCTTTTCAGCAATAGCCGAAGAATTCGGGTTAGCCGGATCAGCGGCCTTAATTCTGCTTTTTGCTTATCTTTTTTGGAGAATTTTGAAAATTGCGGCAAAAGCGGATTCTAATTTCGCCAAGCTTTTTATTTCCGGATTTATTATAATAATTTTTTCCCAAATATTTATTAATATTGCCATGAATTTGGGGATGGCTCCTATTGTTGGGATTTCTCTGCCTTTTATCAGCTATGGGGGAAGCAATTTATTGTTTATTTTCGCCAGTTTGGGGATAATTCAAAGCATTAAAACCCTGTCTTGATTTTGCCTTGGCCTCTTTTCTAAAAAAGAGTTGACATTTTTTCTTATTATTGCTATGTTTTGTATTGGATTTCAAATAGTATTTTATTAAAATTACTGAACCAGGAAATTGAAGCTCTCTTTTTACTTTTATTATTAAAATAAATGGGTCGTTATTGCCCTAAATTTTTTGTTCTAGGGTATTTTTTGCATTATCATCTTTAAAATTATGATGAAAATTAAAGATTTTTCTAAAAGCAAAATATCTTTCCCATTGCCCGGCCTTATTTTTTTACAAAAAGAAAGCTGGCGCCAGTTATGGCAGGAAGATTTAAAAGAGCTCTTTAAAGAAGTTTCTCCCATGCGCGATTATACGGGCAAGGAGATGGAACTTTATTTTATTGATTACCGTTTAGGCAAGCCTAACTACGAAAACTATTTTGAGGCAAAAGAAAATAACGATTCTTTTGAGGCTCCTCTAAGGGTGACGGTCAGGCTTGTAAATTTGAAAACAAAAGAAGAAAAGGATCAAGAAGTCTTTTTCGGTAATTTTCCTCTGTTAACGGACAGGGGCACTTTTGTTATCAACGGAGTTGAAAGAGTCGTCATTTCCCAGCTTATCCGTTCTCCGGGAGTCTTTTTCCCGCAAGAGATAGTAAAAGGAAAAAAATGCTTTGGTGCCAAGATTATTCCCAATAGGGGAGCTTGGCTGGAATTTGAAACGGATGCGGCCGGATTTTTAAGCGTAAAAATTGACCGCAAAAGGAGATTGCCCGCTACCACTTTATTGAAAGCTTTGGCCGGATATACCAGCGACAACATCAGGGAAATTTTTGCCGGAGTTGATTCGGGAGAGCTGAATTTTATAGAAGAAACTTTAAAGCGCGACCATACAAACAGCCAGCCGGAAGCGTTGATGGAAATTTATCAAAGATTGAGATCCGGAGAGCTTTCCACCCCGGAAGCGGCCAAAGAGCTTATCTTTAATATGTTTTTTAATTTTGAAAGATACGATCTTTCCAAAGTCGGCCGCTGGAAAACTTGGTCTCGCTTGCCGGACCTTAAACCTGCCAAAGACAAAGATATCGCCAAGGAAGATCGCGTCTTAAGCCCGGAGGACTTGGTTTCCGTAATGAAAGAAATTATCAGGCTGAACAACGATCCGAATGCCAAGCCGGATGAAATTGACCATTTGGCCAACCGCCGTATCAGGACAATGTCCGAGCTTTTATTGAATAAATTGAGAGTAGGGCTTATGAGGATGGCTCGTATTGCCAAAGACAAAATGTCTGTTTTGGGAAGCGAAGTTATTTCTCCTTCACAATTGGTGAATCCGAGGCCTTTTATGGCTCAAGCCAGCCAATTTTTCTCTTCCAGCCAGTTTTCGCAATTTATGGACACTGAAAATGCTTTGGCCGAATTGGAGCATAAACGCAGACTTACGGCTACCGGTCCGGGAGGACTGACCAGGGAGAGAGCCGGTTTTGAGGTTCGCGACGTTCAGCCTTCCCACTATGGAAAAATCTGTCCGATACAAACTCCTGAAGGGCCGAATGTCGGATTGGTGGGATACTTGGCTCTTTACAGCCGCCTGAATCCCTACGGCTTTTTGGAAGCGCCTTATTATAAAGTTGACGGCGCAAAAGTTTCAAGCAAGCTTGAATATCTGTCCGCCGCCGAAGAAGAAAGGCATAATATTGCTTCGGCCAGTGTTGCCTTAGGCGAAAAGAGCGATATTTTAAGCAAAAGAGTGGAAGCCCGCGTTAAGGGGGAATCTTCAGAAATTGAAAAAGAAAAAATTGATTATGTTGACGTTTCTCCTCAGCAATTTTTGTCGGTGGCTACAGCTTTGATACCTTTCTTGCAGAATGACGATGCCAATCGCGCCCAAATGGGAGCAAATATGCAGAGGCAGGCGGTTCCTTTGGTGAATCCCGAACCTCCGCTGGTCGGAACAGGGATGGAAGTCGCTGTTGCCAAAGATTCCGGACAATTGATTCTTTCCGAAGAAGGAGGGAAAGTTATTGAAGTTGACGCTTCTCAAATTAAAGTTAAATCGGATAAAGGAGTCCAATCTTACAAAATTAGAAATTTTGATCTTACAAACCAATACACTTGTTTTCATCAAAGACCCATCGTTAAAAAGGGAGAAGAAGTTAAAAAAGGCCAGATTTTAGCCGAAGGAGGAGGCGTTTCTCGCGGACGCTTAAGCTTGGGCAGGAATGTTTTGGTCGCTTTTATGTCTTGGAGAGGGAACACTTACGAAGACGCGATTGTTCTTTCCGAAAAATTGGTCAAAGAAGACGTCTTTACCTCAATACATATTGAAGACGCTTTTTGCGACGTGAGAGAAACCAAGCTTGGGCCGGAAGTGACAACTTCCGATATTCCGAATGTGGGAGAAGAAAAATTAAAAGATCTTGACGAGGAAGGAATTGTAAGAATAGGAGCGACAGTCAATCCGAATGATATTTTAGTCGGAAAAATTTCTCCAAAAGGGGAAGCGGAACTAAGCGCCGAAGAAAGACTGTTAAGGGCCATTTTTGGAGAAAAAGCAAAAGAGGTTAAAGATACCTCTATGAGAATGGAGCATGGCAAACACGGCCGTGTTGTCGGCATCAAGGTTTTCTCCCGCGACGAAGGCTATAATCTGCAGCCGGGAGTATTAAAAAGAATAAGAGTGAGGATTGCCGAAGTTAGAAAAATACAGGTTGGAGACAAGCTGGCCGGCCGGCACGGAAACAAAGGAGTCGTTTCAAAGATATTACCCGTTGAAGAAATGCCTTTTTTGGCGGACGGCACTCCGGTGGATGTGGTTTTGAATGTTTTGGGAGTCGTTTCAAGAATGAACTTGGGCCAGGTTTTGGAAACTCATCTTGGGCTGGCCGCTAACAAGCTTGGCTATTTGGCCGAGACTCCGGCGCTTTCTGGAGCTACGGAAAAAGAAGTTAAAGAAGAACTCAAAAAAGCGGGATTGCCCGAAGACGGAAAAACTGTTCTTTTTGACCCTGCTACGGGACAGCCCTTCCCTGAAAAAGTTACCGTAGGCTACAACTATGTTTTGAAACTGATCCATATGATTAAAGATAAAATTCATATGAGATCAATCGGCCCTTATTCTTTGATTACTCAGCAGCCATTGGGAGGAAAAGCCCAGTTTGGAGGACAAAGATTCGGAGAGATGGAAGTTTGGGCCCTGGAAGGATACGGAGCCGCCCACACTTTACAGGAGATGCTGACTATAAAATCGGACGATATTATGGGCAGGGTTGGAGCTTATGAAGCGATTTTGAAAGGGGAAAAGATTAAAAGTCCGAACTTGCCGGCTTCTTTTAACTTGCTGGTTTCCGAATTAAAATCTCTTTCTCTGAATTTTGAAATAAAAGAATCGTGTAAAGAAAGGGAAAAATTCAAGTCCGAATCCGAAGAAGAAACGGAAAAGACCGAATCGGGAACTGATAAAAAAGAGGAGCAGGAAAAAAAATAAAAAAACTTTTAATAATCTAAAACATAACTCTTAATTGCCAAATACGCTGATCGTTCGGCGTCCGGGCTCAATAATAACTCATGTTTGTTTCTAACTTAGAATCAATTAGGATAAAATTGGCCTCTTCTCAAGAGATTTTAAGTTGGTCATACGGCGAAATTACCAAGCCTGAGACCATCAATTACCGCACGCAGCGTCCGGAAAAAGACGGCTTATTTTGTGAAAAGATTTTCGGGCCTACCAGGGACTACGAATGTTATTGCGGAAAATATAAAAGAATCAGATACAAAGGGGTGGTTTGCGACCGCTGCGGAGTTGAAGTAACAAAATCATCAGTAAGGCGTGAACGGATGGGGCATATTAAGCTTGCCGCTCCCGTTTCCCATATATGGTTTTTGAAAGGAGTTCCATCAAGGATTGGAACAGTTTTGGATTTGCCTTTCCACAGAGTGGAAGAAATTATTTATTTCTTGTCTTATATCGTTATCAGTGTTAACGAAGAGGCCAAGAAAGGAATACTTGAAGAAATAGAGAGGGAATACAAAGCGAAATTGAAAGATCAAAAAGCTTCCATTGAAGATAAGAAAAAACAGGAGGAGGCTGCTTCGGCGCTGAAAACCGCCCGCGACAAAGCCAAAGAAGAATTAGTGGCTTTGAGGCCTTTAAAAGTTTTGTCAGAGCTTGAATACAGCCGATTGGCTTTGAAATACGGAGAAATTTTTGAGGCGGGGACAGGAGCGGAAACTTTAAAACGTATTTTTGAGGAAATTGATTTGGGCAAAGAAATCAAAGAAATGGAGGAGTCGGAAAAAAGATCCGAAGCCGACGACCAAAAGAAAGCCCAAATCAGAATGACTTTATTCAAAGAGATGAGAGCCGCCAATATCCGTCCGGAATGGATGTTCCTAGATGTTTTGCCGGTTTTGCCGCCTGATTTAAGGCCCATGGTGCAGTTGGACGGAGGCCGCTATGCTTCTTCCGATTTAAACGATCTTTACCGCCGCGTTATCAACCGCAATAATCGGTTGAAGCATCTTTTGGAAATTAACGCTCCGGAAGTGATTGTAAGAAATGAAAAAAGAATGCTGCAGGAAGCTGTTGATTCTTTGATTGACAGTAAAATGAGAAAAGGAGCAACGACCTTGGCCACTACGGGAGGCAGAAGGCTCTTAAAAAGTTTGGCAGATATGCTTCAAGGAAAACAGGGGCGTTTTAGGCAGAATTTATTGGGTAAAAGAGTTGATTATTCCGGACGCAGCGTTATTGTTGTCGGTCCGAACCTGCATTTGAACGAATGCGGAGTTCCGAAAAAAATGGCTTTGGAGCTGTTTAAACCTTTTGTCGTTAAAAAATTAATTGAAAGGGAACTTGTTTATAATATGGGCGGAGCTAAGAAGCTCATAGAAGAAGAAACCGACGAAGTGTGGGAATGTCTTGAAGAGGCCGTTCAGGAAAAATTGGTCTTGTTAAACCGCGCGCCAACCTTGCATCGTTTAGGAATACAGGCTTTTAAGCCGGTTCTGATAGAAGGAGAGGCTATCCGAATCAGCCCTTATGTTTGTGCGGCTTTTAACGCCGACTTTGACGGAGACCAAATGGCCATCCACTTGCCTTTGTCCGATGAAGCCCAAACAGAAGCTAGAGAAAGAATGATGTCTTCGGTAAATTTGCTTAAGCCCGCCACTTCAGAGCCGATTGTCTTGCCGTCCAAAGATGTAATTTTGGGATGTTATCACTTAACTAAAATCATAGACGGCAAAAAAGGAGAAGGAAAGGCTTTTTGTTCTCCGGAAGAAGCAATAATGGCTTATGAACTTGGAGTTGTGGATCTGCAGGCTAAAGTTAAAGTTTTAATCGGAGAAAAAATGCTGGAAACCAGCGCTGGACGCGTTATTTTCAACAAGATATTGCCTGAAGAATTTGAATTTCAAAATTATTTGCTGAACTCTAAAACGGCCAAGGACTTGGTTAAAAATATTATTGAGAAAGACGAAAAAGGAGCTTGGAAAGTTTTGGATAATATTAAAAATATCGGGCTTGAATATGCCACTAAATCCGGAATTTCTTGGGGGATGGACGACCTGATTGTTCCCGAAGAAAAAAAGACCTTAATGAAAGAAGCCGAAGAAAAGATACAAAAGATAGAAGATTATTTCCGCCAAGGCTTGCTTTCGCAAAAAGAAAAAGCCACTCAAGCCATTGAAATATGGAAAAAAGTCAAAACCGATCTTGAAAAAATCATTCCAACCATATTGCCTGTCAACGGTCCGGTTTTTTCAATGATTGACTCTAAATCAAAAGGATCTTGGGGCCAAGTCGTCCAAATGGCGGGGATTAAAGGACTGGTGTCCAATCCTGCCGGCCGTATTATTGAGCTGCCCGTAAAGAGTTCGTTCAAGGAAGGATTTGATGTTTTGGAATACTTTATTTCCACTCATGGAGCCAGAAAAGGAACAGCGGACACGGCTTTGCGTACTTCCAGCGCCGGCTACTTGACTAGAAGGCTTGTTGACGTGGCCCACGAGGTAATAGTTACGGAAGAAGATTGCCGCGATTCAAACGGCATTATTCTGTCCAAAGCCGAAGCCGATGAAATAGGCCAGGATTTCTCTTTCAAAATTTTGGGCAGGACGACCTTGGAAGATATCGTTAACCCGGAAACAAAAGAAGCAATTGTAAAGAAAGGGAATATTATAGATTGGAGGGATGCTGAAAAAATTTCCAAGATGGACGGCATTGAAGAAGTTAGAGTCAGATCTCCTCTTTCCTGCAAAACCAAAAGAGGAATTTGCAGCAAATGCTACGGATCAGATTTGGGATGGGGAGGATTGGTTAAGCTTGGAGAAGCTGTTGGCGTCGTTGCCGCCCAGTCTATCGGAGAGCCGGGAACCCAGCTTACAATGAGAACTTTCCATACGGGAGGAGTGGCCGAATCAACCGACATTACTTACGGTTTGCCGAGAGTGGAAGAAATTTTTGAAAAGCGCTTGCCGAAAGGAGAAGCGTCCATAGCTTTTGAAGACGGAAAAGTGGCAAGCATAGACGAGGAAAAAGGAATTATAAAAATTATTTCTTCGGAAGAGGAAGCAAAGAAAAAATCTTCCAAAAAAGAAGAAGGGAAAAAAGACTTGCAGGTTAATGAGTATCAAGTTCCTCCGAAAGTTGAGCTTTTGGTGAAAGTCGGACAGGAAATTAAAGCCGGAACTCCGCTTTGCGTCGGTCCTCTTGATATGAAAAAATTGTTTAAGCTGAAAGGAAAGGAAGCCGTCCAAAGATACATTATTAGAGAAGTCCAAAAAGTTTATTCCAGCCAAGGAGTGCCCATTAACGACAAGCATATTGAGATTATCATCAGGCAGATGTTCTCCCGCGTCAAAGTTAAAAATTCGGGAGGCAGTTTATTCAGCCCCGGAGAGGTTATTTCGCGAACCCAATACTTGGAAGCGCAAGAAAAGCTGAAAGAAGAGAAGAAAGATCCGATCAAAGCGCAGGAATTGCTACTGGGCATTTCCAAGGTGGCTTTAACGTGCGACAGCTTCCTTTCAGCGGTTTCTTTCCAAGAAACTTCCCGTGTTCTTATCAAAGCTTCATTAAAGGGAGCGGAAGATAAATTAAGAGGATTGAAGGAAAATGTAATTATTGGTAAATTAGTACCAGTGGGTACCGGTTTTACCAAGAAAGAGCCTTCTGATTCTTAATTTCTTTAATTTGTTTTAGCCGATGGCGAAAAGAAAAAAACAAAAAAAAGCGGTCCGCAAAGAAGCGGAAGCAATTTCTTCTTACAAGCTTTCCGATAAAACTGCAAAAATATTGTGGGCGGGAGGAGCTATCCTGCTGTCCTTGATTTTATCTTTCTCTTTTTTTGACAAAGCGGGGAGCGTCGGCAATATCCTTAAAAATTTTTTTGATTTTCTCATCGGCGGATCGGCTAAAATTTTGCCTTTTTTCTTAATTTTAGCCGGTCTGATTTTTTTTAAGACAAAAGAACCTCTTAAAGATATTAAAAAGCCTATTTTAATTTCGGGCCTTCTTCTTTTTCTTGGCTGTTCAGGGCTGATGGGCCTTAGAGAAATTAATTCTTCGGAAAATCTTTCAAGCGGATTCTCTCTTTTTTACGCCGGGCAAGGCGGATGGCTTGGATATATAATGTCCTTTATTCTTCTAAAAGGATTCGGCTCTTTCAGCTTTATAATTTTTTTGGTTCTTATCGGATCCGGTTTCGCCATTTTGTCGGCGGCTTTGATGAAGAATTTTTTTGAAAGAGAAGAATACGAAGAAGAAGAGGACGAAGAAGACAAAAAAGAAGCCGAAAAGCAGAAGCCTCAAAAAAGCCAAAAGATTCCATCTTTTTTAAAAATGAAAAAGATCTCTTTGCCGGCCGCGAAAGAGGAAAAAAAAGAAGAATCAAAACCTTTGACTTTAGGCAACAGCTTGGAAAGCTTTAAAGTTAAAGAAATTAAGATAAGCCAAGACAACAGCTACTCCTTGCCTCCCGTTGATTTGCTTGAGAATGAAACCAGCAAGCCGCAGAGCGGAGATATAGGATTGAATGCTTCTATTATCAAAAGGACTCTGCATAATTTCGGTATTCCGGTGGAAATGTCTGAAGTTAATGTTGGTCCAACCGTTACCCAATACACTTTAAAACCGGCCGAAGGGGTAAAAGTTTCAAAAATTACCAATCTGTCTTCGGATTTGGCTTTATCTTTGGCCAGCCATCCAATCAGAATTGAAGCGCCGATTCCGGGACGGTCCTTGGTCGGAGTGGAAGTTCCCAACAAAAAAAGAGCGATGGTCAGATTAAGGGAGCTTTTGGAAAATGACGAATTTCAGAAATCTCCCAATCCGCTTTTATTTTCTTTGGGAAAAGACGTTAAAGGGGCTCCGATCTACGCCAGCTTGGCCCGTATGCCGCATATGCTTGTTGCAGGATCAACGGGAGCCGGCAAAACAATCGGGTTAAACACCATCATTTTAAGCCTTCTTTACCGTCATGGCCCGAGCGATTTAAGGCTGATTATGGTTGATCCGAAAAGAGTGGAATTTTCTATTTACAATTCCTTGAACCATTTGCTTTGTCCGGTAGTGGTCAATCCTCAAAAAGCGATAGTGGCTTTAAAATGGCTGGTAGTTGAGATGGAAAGGAGGTTTGAATTTTTAGCGGAAAACAAGAGCCGCGATATAGACAGCTATAATAACAAAAACCGCAAAAAAGACGATCCGAAGCTTCCTTATATTGTTTTGGTTATTGACGAACTTGCAGATTTGATGTCGTCAAGAGGCAAAGAGATTGAAGTTTATATCGCCCGCTTGGCTCAAATGGCAAGAGCGGTGGGGATTCATTTGATTCTAGCCACTCAAAGGCCTTCTGTGGAAGTTATTACCGGATTGATCAAGGCGAACATTACTTCGCGCATCGCTTTTCAAGTTGCTTCACAGGTTGATTCCAGAACAATCTTAGACACTTCCGGGGCCGAGAAGCTGATTGGGAGAGGGGATATGCTTTTTGTTTCCACCGAGCTTATCAAGCCTCGCAGAATACAAGGAGCCTTTGTTTCGGAGCAGGAAGTAAAGAGAGTGGTTTCTTGGATATTAGACCATCAGCCCAAAGAAGTTGAAGACATTCCGGAGGCGGAATCTCTTTCGCAGGAGCTGAAAAATGCCCAAACTTTACCGGATAGCGGAGCGATGGGAATGGGAGGAGCGTTTTCCGGAGGAAACGGCGGCGGGGACGAAGATCCTTTATATGAGGAAGCTAAACAGATAGTCGTTTCCACTCAAAAAGCTTCAGCTTCTTTTTTGCAGAGGAAATTAAAAATCGGCTATGCCCGCGCCGCAAGGCTTCTTGATATTTTGGAAGACAGGAATGTCATTGGGCCCGGAGACGGAGCCAAAGCCAGAGAAGTTTATATCACTCCCGAAGAAAGCGCTTTGGAAGACGAAGAGGGGCCGGAAATACCATTGGATGATGAACAGTCTTCGTCTGAACCGGTTTAAAAATTCTTTATAAAATTAAATTTAGAAATTAAAAATCATTTAAGAATATGGCTAAAAAAAAGAAAAAACTAGATGAAGCTTTGGCTGAAGCGGGAGAAATGAAAGGCAACCTTGAAGAAATTATTTCAGAAATTAAGGAGAAATTCGGCGAAGGGGCGATAATGAAGTTAAAAGACGCCCAAAAAGCCGATGTGGATACCATCCCGACGGGATCCATTTCTCTTGACGCGGCTTTGGGCGTAAAAGGCCTTCCTCGCGGCAGAGTGGTTGAAATTTACGGAGGAGAGAGCACTGGAAAAACCACGTTAGCCTTGCATGTTCTTTCCGAGGCTCAAAAAAAAGGAGGAACTTGCGCTTTTGTTGACGCGGAATATGCTCTTGACCCCGATTATGCCAAAAGGATCGGCGTTAATGTGGACGAGCTTTTGATTTCCCAGCCTGATTCGGGAGAGCAAGCCTTGCAAATAGTTGAAGGGCTGGTTCGTTCCGGAGAAGTTGATGTAATCGTCGTTGACTCGGTCGCGGCTTTAACTCCCAAGGCGGAGATAGCCGGAGAAGTGGGGGACTTGCAGATAGGATTGCAGGCCCGCTTGATGAGCCAAGCTTTACGCAAGCTTTCCAGTGTTGTTTCCAAAACAAAAACAGTATTGATTTTTATAAACCAAACAAGGATGAAAATCGGCGTGATGTGGGGCAATCCGGAAACAACTCCCGGAGGGCTGGCTTTAAAATTCTATGCTTCCGTAAGGATTGAATTGCGCAGAATCGCCCAAATAAAGCATGGAGAGGAAATTATAGGCAATCGCATAAAGGCCAAGATTGTTAAAAATAAGGTGGCTTCTCCTTTTAGAATAGCCGAATACGATATTTATTATAACGAAGGAATATCAAAGACGGCGGAAATTTTGAGCATGGGAGTTAAAAGCGGAGTCATTAAAAAAGTAGGCAATCATTTTGAATACAAAGAAGAAAAAATAGGAACGGGAGCCGGAGTGGAAGCCGCCAAGAATTCTCTGAAAGAGAGTCCGAAATTAGCGGCTGAAATGACAAAAGAAATAATGGAAAGCCTTGAAAATATTGATTCTAAAAAGAAAGAAAAGGCGGAAAAAAAGGAAAAGTAGTTTTTGTTATCCACATCTTCTTTTTTTCGGTTTATGATAAAATAACATCAATATTATTATCAATATAAAACTAAGCAAAACGCGCAAACATATGCCTAAGATATTTTCTTCCCGTTCGGCAAGCCTTCCGCTAGCAGCGGCTGTCTTGGCTCTAACC
>JAQTVQ010000013.1 GCA_028706715.1 Minisyncoccota bacterium
TTATTTCCAGTTATGCGGCCCCAACCGGAGTCGAACCGGTGTTACCTGGATGAGAACCAGGCGTCCTGGGCCTCTAGACGATGGGGCCAAAACTTTATTAAATTAGCATAAAAAGAGCTTTTTGTTAAGATGTTTTTTTCCTTTTTGTTGACAAAATTGTATAATAGTATATAATAAAATAGTTCTTTGAAATCGGCGCGGAGCTCTGAAAAAAGGATTGGGAACAGCAATCTTTTTTCCAGGGCTCCACATTTCGTTTTCGCAAAATCGTTAAAAGTTTCCGGCAGCTTTTAAAAGCTTTACCGGAAACAAGATCAGGGATCATCTTCCCTATGCGGTTTCCGAAACAAACTTTTTTTTAATCTAGACAGCGGTGAAAAAGTTTCGGAAAAAACGAAAACAGCCCCCATACTTAAGGGCAAGGGCAGCAGCGCACAATGCTATAGGCATAGCGCTCCTGACAAATGAGAAAGGATTATGCTCAATATTAGCTTTACTTGCTAGACAAGATTGAAGATAATCTTTTTTACCTTGCGTTGCCCCTCTGCGTGGAGAAGAGGGGCGCTATAAACAAGCAGCCAATACTGCTTGTTTTTTGTTTGCTCAATATATTTTTTGGCTGGTCGTGGCAAGGTCGGGATCGTAATCAGGCGCAATCTGCCAATAATTTAAAATATATCTGGCAAGGTCATGGAACATCGGCACAGCGGAATATTCCGAAGTCAAAGTGTTGGCAGGATTATCCAGCTTAACCAGTATGACAAAGCGAGGGCTATAAGCCGGAGCAAAGCCCATAAAGCTCTGCCATGTATCGGTAGTGGAATATCCGGCCTTATCCTGCCCCAAAGAAGCGTAAGACATTTGGGCTGTGCCGGTTTTTCCGGCGATATAGTAGCCGGGAATTCTAGCTAAATGACCGTAGCCGTTTTCAACGACATTGACCATCATTTTAGCCAGTTCCTCGGAAGTTTTCTTGCTTATAACTTGTCTGAATTTTTGGCCGTCGTTTTGCTCCTCTTTGCCGCCCGCAACTTTTTTTTCAATAATGGTCATTTTTTCCGGCATTTGGCCGCCGTTCGCCAGCCCGCAAAAAGCTCTTACTATCTGCAAAGGAGTCATTTCCACTCCCTGGCCGAAAGAGGCGGTGGCAAAAGAGACTTGAATGTTGTTATCTAAGGATTTTTTAAGCTCCCTGTTCTGCGAGCTTATCTCTCCGGCAAGCTCAACTCCCGTTTTTTCGTTAAATTTAAATTTGTTGGCAAAATAGTCGTAAAAAATATTGTTGCCAACCAAATCTTCCGCGTCCATTACTCCGACATTAATTGAATACTGCAGGCTTTCATACATTTTTCTCTCCCCCCATATTTTTTGAGAAAAGTTATAAACTTTATATCCTCCTATTTGGCGGTAGCCAAGGCTGTCATGAAAAACTGTTTCCGGCGTTATCCTTCCTTCGTTCAAGGCAACGGCTATCGTAATGGGCTTAAAAATTGATCCCGGCTCAAATGTAGTCTGCACAGATTTATTGGAAAAATTCTCCATTTCTTCTTCTCCGTATTTATTCGGATCAAAATTGGGATATTGCGCCATGGCGATAATTTTTCCCGTTGTCGGTTCGGCCGCTATTATCTCCCCCGCTTTCGCGCCGTATTTTTCAACTCCTTCTTTCAGTATTTTTTCCGCTTCAAATTGGATATTGTAATCCACTGTCAGATATAATCCGTTTTCTTGGCTGGAGGAGTCTCCGGATCCGGAAAATAAAAATCCCCAAGGATTGACTTTCTTGTTTTCAAATTTTTCCTGGCCGGTCAAAGAGCTGTTAAAATATTCTTCCAATCCGTATTGCCCTTCGCCGTCTTTGTTTAAAAATCCCGCTATCTGCGATCCGGTGTTTAAATTCGGATAAAGCCTTTTGTTTTGCCACGCAATTTCCACGCCTTTTATTTCCAAACTTTCAATAGCTTCAATCTCCTCTTTGCTTAAATTTTCCTTAATCGTTTTATAAAAGCCTTCCGCTCCGCTGATAGTATTGAATACCTCTTCTTTTTCTTCCCCTATAATTTGAGAAATCGCAGCGGCGGTTTCCTCTATGTTTTCAATATCCTGAACGCAAACGCGCAAAAACGGCTCCTCTTTGGTAGCCGCCAATGTTTCTCCGTTTTTAAAATAAATATCCCCTCTTTTCGGCGCGGTTTGGGATAAAACGCTTTGCTGCCCTTGAGCCAGCGCTTTATAGAAGCTTCCTTTAACGATTTGAAGGTCTATCAAGCGGGCCAATATCCCGCTGCCAAACAATATCAAAAGAAAAAAAACCAAATTAAATCTCCAACTTTTGAATGCCATACTGCAGAAATTATATATTTATCTTCTGCTGGCCACAACGGCGCTGGAAACGACAACATAGTCAATTCTGTCTATTTTTTGGTAGCCCATTTCATTCAGCTTCTGCTCGTATTTTTCCAAGGTATTGTTTTGAAGCAAAGACGCTTCCAATCCCGCCACTTCCTTTCGGCTGGTCTCAAGCTGGGTTTGTTTTTGCCCTATTTCATAGCTGGCTTGAGCCATCTGGCTCACTTGAAAAACATAACAAAAGACCAAGAATCCTAAAACTGCGAATGATAATGTTATAAAAATTTTGGAATTGTCTTTTTTTCTCTTGGCCATTGTTTTTTGTTTTTAAATCTTTTGCGCCGCTCTTAATTTCGCGGATCTTGATCTTGGATTTGATCTAATCTCTGCCAAATCGGGCACAATCGGTTTTTTATTTAAAAGTTTGATTATCCCTTTTGAACTTTCTTCTTTTAAAAATATTTTGACTATCCTGTCTTCCAAAGAATGAAAGGAAATAACTGCCAGTCTGCCTTGCGGAGCCAAAATTTCCACTGCTTGCGGCAAAACTTTTTTAAGGCTTTCCAGCTCTTGGTTGGCGGCTATTCGTAAAGCTTGAAAGGTTCTTGTGGCAAAATGCAGCCTTCCGGTTTTATATCTTCTCGGCACCGCTTTTTTTATTTCTTCAATAAGCTGGAAAGTGCCGGTAATGGCTTTGCTTCTTCTTGTTTCCGCTATTTGACGAGCTATTTGGCGGCTGAATCTTTCTTGTCCATACTGGTTCAATATCATTTCCAAGTCTTCTTCGGGCCACTGGTTGACTATCTGCTCCGCGGTCAGCCCTTCTTTTCCGTAAGTCATAAGAAGGGGTTCATCTTTTTGGAAAGTAAAGCCTCTGCCGCTTTCATCAACATGCCAGCTTGAAAATCCAAGATCCAGCAGTATGCCGTCAGCCGATTCAAAATTATTTTTCTTCGCAATCTCTTTTAAATTTGAAAAGTTTTCGCAGACTAATGTAACTCTTTCTTCAAAATCTTTTGTCTTTTTTTTGACTAAGTCTATTTGCTCGGGAGTTTGGTCTATGCCAAGCAGTCTTCCTTTTGGCGCGTTTTTCTCCAATATTTTTAAAGAATGTCCGGCCTGCCCGACTGTCGCATCAATAAAGTTTTCGTTCGGCTTGGGATCAAGCGCCTCCAATACTTCTTTTTCAAGGACGGGAATGTGCATCGCGATTTTATATTCCCAGCTCTTTTAATCTTTCCGCTATGTCTCCGGCTTCTTTTTCCGTCTTTTCTTTATATCTCTTCCAATTTTCTTCTTCCCAAATCTCAACCCTGTTATACAGCCCGGCAACGGTTATTTTTTTACCAAGATTGGCATAGTCTTTCAGATAGTCCGGAATCAATATCCTTCCCAAAGAATCTATTTCCGCTTCCATTGCTCCGGCAAGCATTATTCTGGCAAATCCTCTTGCATCAGCTTGAGACAAAGGAAGTTTGCTTAATTTTTCCGCCTGCTCCTGCCAATCTTTTTGAGTGTATAGAAACAAACAGTTATCCAAGCCCCTTGTAATTACAGCTTTTTTACCCAAAATCTTCCGAAACTTAGGCGGAATGGTCAGTCTTTTTTTCGCGTCAATAGTGTATGAGTATTCTCCTATAAACATCCTCGGCGCAATTTTTAACTTCTAATTTTTAAATCTTATTTTATTCGTCCATCCTTTCGCGCGCATTAACAAGGCAATTTAGTGTCTTTATCCGGTCTTGTCGTTTCAAGTTATCCCCTTATTGCCTAAGTTATCCCCACTTTTATCCACAACTTTCTACTACACATATAATTTACCCCACTTAAACATCCCTGTCAAACACTCAAAAACACCTAAAAAAGCCTTAAAACAAGGCTTTTTCCACTAGTTATCCACAAAAGATTAAAATTAAAAAGCCTTATCGGCTTTTTAATGGCATTAAAGGACTTTTAAGCTGAAATCCCTATTCTTTCTTGTCCAAGGAAAACTTTTTCAAAATTATTTTATAGAGGCTTTCCAAAAAGTCTCCTCCGGCATAGCCTATGATAAATGCCAAGCTTGGAGAAACATAAGACACTCCTTCTATGTTGAATCCCGCATTGCTGACCGACGCAGCAACTAAAATTCCTACCGTTCCGGAAAGAAAAGAAATAACTAGAAAATAGGGCAAATTAAATCCGACATTTTTGTAGGAATACTGGTGTTTGATAAAGCCAAGGAGGCCTCTCACCATTCCCCCGCCAAAACCCGCGATCAAGATAGAAAAATACATAATAAAAATTTATATAAAAATTCCGCAATCGGCCAAAAAATTTTTGGAAAACCGCAAAATATTAATGATTATTATTTTTAATAATATAATGATTTTTTTCCTTTAACAACCTTGAAAAATCCACATCTTGACAAGGTTTGTCTTATTATTATAATGAGAGCTAGTTTTTGAAGATAACATTTTTTTAGCGCCCTTTTGGACAGCCAAAAGGGAGCCAAAAAGGTCGGTTCAAAACAAAAATAAAAAACCCCGCTCATTGCGGAAATTAAAAATAAACAAAATGTCTTTTGACGAAAAAACAATAAATCCATTAGACGAATTAATAATGGATCCCTTTATAGCCAATTACGAAGACCCTGAAGAATTTGACGAAGACGAAGATGACGATGACGACTTTCAAGGAATGGACGAAGACGAAAGCGGAGACAACAACGACGAAGAAAACGAAGAGGAAGACGAATACGGAAAGTGGTAATTTTAAACAAAAGACCCTTTAAAAGGGTTTTTTGTTTGCGGTTGACTTGGACTTTAAAAATGTTAAGATAACCGCATAATTAAATAATATTAAATAATATAATATGGAACTTCCAAAGGAAAACTTAAACTCCGAAACTGAAAATGCCAAGATTGATGAAGCCTCTCCATCCGTAGATGAAGTAAAAACTGTTGAAAAAGAAACAGCTTCCGCTGAAACGGAAAACAGGACCTTTTCGTTTAAAAACAACAAGAAGGCCTCTATAATGGCTTTAATAGCCGCAATGGCCGTTATTTTGGGAATTGCAGGATATTATATATGGAAAGGAACTTCCCAATCCGTAGCTCCGACAGGATTGACTCCGGAAGCCGCCTCTAAAATCGCCCTTGACTATGTAAATAAATATTTTGCCAGCACTGAAAATTTGGCATCCATTTCACAGATAAGCAGGGAGAAAACCGTCGGATTGTATAAATTTACCCTTGAGCTGCAGGGACAGAAGCTTAACGCTTATGTCTCCAGCGACGGAAAAATGTTTTTCCCTCAAGATCCGATTGATTTGACAAAGTCCCCGGAAGAGCAGGAACAAGAGGAGGAAGAGTCTTCCCAAGAGCAGATTGAAGAGCAAGAACAAACAACCGTTGAAGGAAACTTCAAAGAAGTAGCCGGAGCTCAAGTCTGCCAGGAAAACGGAAAGCCCGTTGTTTACTTTTTCGGATCAACCGGTTGTCCTCATTGCGTATGGGAAAAGCCCGTTATCGCCGCTGTGGCTGAAAAATTCGGATCAGCTATCAGCTATCACGAAAACGTAGACAGCCAAACGGATATGGACATTTTCAGCAAATACAGCACTCAAGGATATATTCCCGCCATAGTAATCGGATGCAAATATTATCGCGTCGGATCGGGAGAGTCGTCCGGACAGGAAGCGGAAACAGCGGCTTTGACCAAACTGATTTGCAACGCAACGAACAACCAGCCTGCCGGCATTTGCGGACAATAGACGGACTTGAAACATTAATGACAATTAAAAATCCGCCCATAGGCGGATTTTTAATCGGTTGTTCTCCCCTTTTTTGGTGGGCGGTACAGGACTTGAACCTGTGGCCCTTGCAATGTGAATGCAATGCTCTGCCGCTGAGCTAACCGCCCGCGTAAGATTTTCTGCCGCGCGCAAAAACAGCTTAGCATTTTTCTTTTTTGAGGAAAAGATATAATAATTTTTCTTTTTTGAAAAAGGGCCTAATAATTTTTCTTTTTTGAAAAAGGGCCTAATAATTTTTCTTTTTTGAAAAAGGGCCTAATAATTTTTCTTTTTCAAAGAAAAAGATATAATATAAAAAAAAGGATGAAAGCTTTTGAATTTTATTTTAATCCTGGGACGAAAAAAGAACTGGCCTTTGAGACCTTTTGTTTTGAGCCGGAAAATCCGCAAGAAAAAGCCCTGGGAAGCTTGTATCTGGCAGGATCAATAACCGGCAAAGAAGATAATGGAGACAAGCTTCTTTCAGAGCTCGCCACCTTAATCAAGACTCAATATTACCAGCCGGCCAATGAAAGTCCCGAATCAGCCCTCAAAGAAGTTCTGAATCAAGCCAATAAGCTTTTAACCGGCTTGGATTCCAAGGACCGGCAAATCAGTTTTTTTGTTTTAAGCTTCAAAGAAGGAGAAATTAATTTCAGTATATTCGGCGAAGAGATAAAAATCGTCTTCCTTCAGAAAGGAAAAATTTCCAAAGTTAATAAAGCGGCCAAAAAAGAGCCTTTCGTTTTTAAGAATATAATGTCCGGCAATTTGGGGATAAAAGACAGCGGACTGATTTTAAGTTCTGATATTTTGGATTTTTTCTTGGAAAAAAATATTTTAGAAAAAATAATTTCAGAAAAAGATTCTAAACAAATTGAAAGGATTTTAAGCAAATTTAAAAAAGAAACCAAGGCCTTGTCCGGATTCTGCCTGCTTCTCCAATCCGAAGCAAAAAGCTCGCCGAAAAAAAATGCGCCGGACAAAAAATGGAGAAATACGGCCGCCAAAATTATTTCTTTCGCTGGAAGCCTCCGTTTTAAAAAATCTCTGCCTTCTCTTTCCTTTAATCTTAAAAAACCTTCTTTTCCTCAAAAAATCAGTTTAAAAGCTCTTTTTGGTTCGCTGAAAAACCAAAAATTACCGGCTATCGCCTTTTGGAACAACTGGAAAAAAAGGGATGTTTTTAGCGTAATACTTTTGCTTTTAATTCTTTTGGCCGGATTTTTTATGTCGCAAGAGGGAAAGAAAAAAGAAATGGATTCGGCGCTGGAAGAAATAAGGCAAGTGGAACAGCTGGTCTCTCAAGCCAATGTTTTGATCGGACAAAAAAAAGAGCAAGAAGCAAATCTAATCCTGCAGCAAGCTTTTGACCAAATATCGCTGAAAATTAAAAAATCCAAAGCGGCAGAGGAAGAAGCCGAAAGCTTGAAAGGCCAAATCCGGGAAAAGCTTTACGCTATAAACAAAGTTCAGATTAATACGCCTTTTGAAACGGTATTAAAGCTTTCTAAAGACAAAACAGACCTTATCCCCAACAATATTCTTTGCCAAGGTGAAAAATTCTATCTTTTCAATTCAATGTCAGGAAAGCTTTTGGTCTATGACTCCGAAGACAGAAGCGGAGAAACATTCAGCTCCGGAACTAATCTGCGTTTCGGAAAAATTTTCGGCGAAGATCAAATAGTTTTCATTAACAGCCGAAACCAAGTCTTTCTCTTCAAAGAAGAAGGCTTTCAAGAACTCGGAACCCTGGTTCTTCCCTCTTTAGACACGCAGTTCCAAAGCTTTGAAGTTTTTAAAAACAATCTTTATTTTTTAAGTTATGATTCGGAAGAAGAAGCGTTTTCAAAAGAGATAATAAAATACAGCTATTCGGGAGACTATCAATGGGAAGATCCGCAAGTTTGGCTGAAAAAAACTTCAAAAGATTCCATCTCTATTTCAGCGGACGGACTTGTGTGGATATTAAACAGCGACGGATCTGTGAGATCTTATTACACCGGCCTTTTCCAAAATGAAATAAAATTAAAAATTTTTCCCTACCTCAAAAACATTACAAAGATATTGGCTCCGTCCAATCTTGCCAGGCTTTATCTGTTAGAGACAAATCAAAAAAGAATTATCATTTTGGACAAAAACGGAGAAATTATAAAGCAGATACAAAACGATTTATGGACCGATTTGCTTGATTTTGCAATTTCTCCCGACGGAAAATCAATTTATCTGCTTAATGAGGCTAGCATATTGCAAGTAAAGATATAACAAAAAATCCGCAAGAAGCGGATTTTTTGTTCTGTGATGCTTTAGATTTATTTCAAATCTACTGAAGCGCCAGCGGCCTCCAAAAGCTTCTTCAACTCTTCTGCCTCTTCTTTCTTGGCTCCCTCTTTAACGATTTGGGCTGAAGCGGCGGCGGCGTCAACCAAGTCTTTGGCTTCTTTCAATCCTTTTCCGGTTGCGTCTCTCACAACTTTAATAACTTCTATTTTCTTGTCGCCGATAGCGGTCAATGTAACATTAAAGCTTGATTTTTCTTCAGCTTCCGCTCCGGCTTCTCCTCCGGCTGCGGGCGCGGCGGCCATCATTTGAGGAGCGGCGGATACGCCGAATTTCTTTTCTAAAATTTTGACCAATTCAGCCAAGTCTAAAACTGAAAGATTTTCAATAGATTCAACTATCTTTTGGAATTTTTCAGGAACTTGCACTGTTTCCTCTTGTTTTTCTTCTGCCATATTTTTTAGAATCCTGAAACCCTTGGCATGAAATAAATTTCATTTTTAGAGCTTCAATCTTCAATAATTTATTATTAATTAATTGTTACTGTTTAACTGATTGTATTTTGCTTAATACGCAGACCAAGCCTCTCAAATTTCCCTGTAAAACGCTTAAGAATCCCGTCAACGGAGCGGCAATGGTTCCGACAGTTTGGCCTATCAATTCCTGTTTTGTGGGCAATTTTGCCAGGCTGATAATGTCGCTTTCCAATAAAAATTTATCTTTCGCGCTTCGGATGTATCCGCCGATAATCTTAAGGTTTTTTTCTTTCTTGCTGGATTCATAGACCGACTTGGAGGGAGAAACTTCATCTCCGAACCCAAAGATTACAGCCATTTCTTTTTTGATTTCTTTCAATGAGTTTTGGGGATACTTATCCTGCATTGCCAAATTAAGCAATGTTTTTTTAGCAACGCTCATTTTGGCGTCGGCGTTTTTTAAGCTTTCTTTTATTTGGTTTATTTTCTTAGTCTGTATTCCTGAAACCTCAATAAAAATCATTGAAGTTTGCTTGCCGACATTATCTTTCAGAAGGCTTAATATTTGTTTTTTCTGCTCTAGTGTTTTTGCCATAAAACAAAAAATCCGCTTATCGCAGACTTACAAACAAAAAATCTCTCTTTTGCCTGAATGGGACTTGTTGCGCGCCCATTGTCTGCGGCGATTGGTTTATTACATTAAAACTATATCAAAAAACTCCATATCTTGTCAATCTTTTTGTCAAAATTTTAGTCAAGCGATTATACGGTTATAAGCTGCTGTTGCTGGGTAAAAATGGGAGAAAAAGAAAAATTAGGATACTCTTTTTCTTCAAATTTATCTTCTCTAGCCTTAAAAAACTGCCAAATGGAATTTCCTATCGGAGAGACTATAGTTCCTCCGATTTTTAATTGTTCCTTCCACTCTTTGGGCAGCTCCTTTACGGAAGATGTTGAAAAAATTTTATCAAAGCCGCCGGACAAGTCGGAGCGTTCGGATATTTTGGGATATCCCTTAAAACCGTCGGCCACGCAAAGCTCTACCAATTTTTTTTCAATAAAGCCGTATTTGGCAAGATTCTCTCTCGCTGTTTCCTTAATCTCCGAAATCGCTTCCAAAGAGACGATCAATCCTTTCGCCTGTTCCGCTCCGGCTGTCTCATTTTTTTTGCTTATAATTTGAGCTGATAAAGCCGTTGCCCATCCTGATCCTGTGCCGATTTCTAAAATTTTGTCTCCGTTTTGAGGTTGGAGCCTTTCAAGAATAAAAGCGACTATCAGCGGCTGGGAAATGCTCTGCCCCCATCCTATCGGAAAAGCTTGATTGAGCTCGGCATAGTCCTTAAATTCTTCGGGCATAAAATCCTCCCTTTTAATTTCCTGGAAGGCTCTGATAATTCTAGGAGTTTGGAGCCAATTTTGTTTTACTAAATAATCAACCAGCATTAACTGATTTAAAGATAATTTATAATTTCGCGGCTTTGCCGCTTTTATTATTATCTCTCTTTTTTCGTTGAAAACCAAGTGTTGATAACTTCTTTGTCCGATAAAATAAAAAACGGCGATTGTGCCGCTCTTTAAAAATATTACAAATCCAACGCCGGCGATTATAAAAATAAATTATAAGCAGGGGCAGAGGGAATCGAACCCCCATCTATGCTTTTGGAGAGCATCATTTTACCACTAAACTATGCCCCTTCCGCCGAAATAAATAAAAACTTTAATTTGACGCCAATTAAAAACGCCTGTTTCTAAAAACTATTTCTTTGATTCTTTATGGGGGGTGCGTTTTCTGCAATGCTTGCAATATTTGCTAAGCTCTATTTTGGTTTCCGATTTCGGAGATTTATGGCCAAAATAATTAGCGCTTTTACAGCTGGTGCATACAAGCTTGACTGTTGTTTTCTTTTTCGTTGCCATATTATTAAATTAAACAAATAATGAGCCGAAGGCGAGAATCGAACTCGCGCTCTTCCCCTTACCAAGGGGATGTTTTACCACTAAACTACTCCGGCATCGCCCGCCATAGCCTTGGCGACGACGGACAAAAAATCGGCAATAAAGGACAGCCAAGACAATTTTTATTGCATCCGCAGGCAAAATCGCTTGGCTCTATCTTTCGTTAAAGATAGAAATTTTGCCGAGGATTTAGCTAACTCGCCGCCGAAACGAGCGCAGAGGGCAATAAAAATTATCTTGGTTCCTGCTGTGGGCAGGGAGGGACTTGCACCCCCGAAGGCATAAGCCACCTGATTTACAGTCAGGTCCATTTGACTACTTTGGTACCTACCCGAATTTCAATTATAAAATTTAACTTCTAAAGCTTAGCAAAAAAAGAAAGGTTTTTCAATATTGAAAAATTATTCCAAAATATCTTTTTGCCTGTCTTTTTTCCATTCGCCAATTTTTTTATGGTCGCCGGAAAGCAAAACTTTCGGCACTCGCCAAAGCTTAGGCTTGGATAAAAGCTCTCTTTTGCCCTTGATAATCTTGCCGGGATCAAAAATTTCAGGCCTTGTGTATTGGGGCCCTTCAATAAAGCCCTTTCTTTTTGATATTCTTTCTTTCAAAAAAACTTCCTTTCCCAAAACCCCGGGAATAAGGCGGGCAATTGATTCTATTGCCGCCATAGCGGGGATCTCTCCTCCCATTAAATCATACGGACCTATGGAAATTTCCATGTCGGCTATATTTTTTGCCACACGCTCGTCCACTCCTTCATACCTGCCGCAGATCATTACAAGCCTGTCCATTTTAGAAAGGCGGTAAGCCATTTTTTGCGTAAACTGCTTGCCTCTGGGAGTAAAAAGAATTATTTTAGTTTTCTCTTCTTTTAAGCCGGCTTTTCCTTTTTTCAAAGGGCCGGCGATTTTAATTTTTGACCCTTTGAAATCAAGCTTCAAGAATTTTTTTAAAGTTTTAAGTATCGGCTCTACTTTTAAAACCATACCCAATCCTCCGCCAAAGGGCCTATCATCAACGCTTTTCCTAGCATCTTCGCAAGACTGCCTGATATCGCGCAGCCTTATTTCTAAAATTTTCTTGTCTTGGGCTTTTTTAATAAAAGACGTCCCTAAATAAGAGCTGAAAATGTCCGGAAAAATTGTGAGAACGTCTATTTTCATATTTTTTCCCTAAATTAGCAACAACGGCGGCTTGGAGCCGCCGTTGTTGTGAATTTTATCAAAGAAACGCCTTTTTAAAATTAGAGCTGTATGTCGTCTAATTCTTCGGCAGGATTTTCAACTGCAGGTTTTTCTTCTCTTCTTCTTGAGCCTCCTTCGGGCTCTTCAATCTTCAGATTGACTCTAGCGTGATTTTTCAATCCCACAATTCTTACAAGGCTTCTAATGGAACGGGCGGTGGCGCCTTGGCGTCCAACAATTTGTCCCATATCTTCGGGGTGCACTTTTACGGAAAGAAGCACTCCCATCTCATCAACTTTTCTTTCAACTTTTACATCGTCCGGATGGTCAACTAAATTTTTAACGATGTACAGTAAAAAATCTAAATCTTTATTTGGGTCCATATAGCTTAATGAATTTTATCTTAGAATTCTTAACGAATAATTCTGTTTAACTCGACCTTTCTTTAAATACATTCTAATCTTTGCACTAATGAATTTTGTTGTCAACTTAAAATTTCCCCAAGATTTTACCCTTAAAATTGCTGCTTTTTTAAGAACTGGCGGCTTCTGCGGCAGGCTTTTTTTCAGCAGGAGCTTCCGCGGCCGGAGCTTTGGATTCAGGGGCTTTTTCTTCTTTCTTTTCTTTGCCGTCGGCTTGCTGAACTTTTTTGGGAAGAGCCACTTTTCTCTTTCCGCCTTCAATAACTTTTTCGGACACCAAAAGATTATACACCGTATCCGAAGGCTTTGCTCCCCTGCTTATCCAATAAGTTATTCTTTCGTTTTTAAGAATTTTTTCTTTTGTTACAGGATTATAAAATCCTACTTCTTCCGTAAAACGACCCCTTGTGGAAGATTTAGTCTTCTCGGTAACAACAATTTTGAAGCAAGCCTGGTTTTTTTTGCCTGTTCTGAAGAATCTGATTGTTAACATATTTATTTTTGTTTTTAATCCTTTTTTATGATTTATTTATATAATATTAAATTGAATTTTAGTCCAGCCATTTTTTTAATTCTAAGGCTTTCTTGGCTGCTTGAACTTCCGCTTCCTGTTTTGATCCTCCTTCTCCTTTTGCGACCATTTCTTTCCCCAAGAATACTCCCATAATAAAATGCTTCAGATGATCGGGTCCGCTTTCTTTCAAAACGGAATAGCCGGGAGTTATGTTCACTATTTCCTGGGCCTTTTCTTGAAAAAGAGATTTTGCGTCTTTAAATAGCTTTTTTTCCAAAATTATCGGAAGCTTCCTAACAATCAAGCTGCTTTCAATAAACTTCTTACAAGCCTCATACCCCTGATCCATATACAAAGATCCGACAAAGGCTTCAAAAGTGTTGGCTAAAATATATTGCCTGGCTTTGCTTTGATCTTTGGCTTCTCCTTGGCTCAACAACAGAAAGCCGTTGAACCCCAATTCCTTAGCCAAATCGGCCAAGGATACAGAGTTGACAAGAGCCGCGCGCCAGCTGGTCAAATCTCCTTCCGTCTTATCCGGATATTTTCTATACAAATAGTCCGTTACCACCAGTTCCAAGACCGCATCTCCCAAAAATTCCAGCCTTTCATTGTGCCTTAGCCTAAAATCCGGATTTTCATTCAGATAAGAACGGTGGCAAAAAGCTTGAATCAGCAAGTCTTTATTTTCAAAATTTATTTTCAATTTTTTTTCAAGTAACGAAAAATCTTTCACTTTCCAATCTATGTTTTTATTTCTTTTTTATCTTCTTCCGGGCTTTCCGCCGCAGAAGGGTCTATCTCTTTATAAACTGTGCCGAGCACTCCGTTTATAAACTTTCTTGAGCTCTCTCCTCCAAAGTTTTTAGCCAGTTCTATTGACTCGTTTATGGCAACTTTGGGAGGGACTTCTTCTTTGTTGCCGTAAATTAATTCGTAAAGGCCGATTCTTAAAATATTTCTGTCCAAAATATTTATTTGCTCAAGCGGCCATTCGGGAGCTGTTTTGACAATAATTTGATCAAGCGCTTTTTTGTTTTCCATCACTCCTTTTACTAAATTTCTAGCAAACTGATCCTCTCCCAGTCCGGCTCCGAATTCTTTAATGTTCTTTTCAGCCAGTTCATTGATGTCTTTATCTTTCAAATCATAAAAATCCCATTCGTAAAGGCTTTGCATAGCTATTGAACGAGATAAATGGCGGGCTGACATTGTTTACAAGGTAAAATAATATTACTTCTTAGCGGACATCTCTTCCGCCGAAAGAGGCTTGGAAGCGTTTTTTTCCATTTCTTTAGCTTTAATTTCTTTTTCGCGGATTTTTTTCTCCTTGCGCTCCAGCTTCGCCATTATATTGATCGCCTCTTTTCCTTTATAAAAACCGCAGAAATTACAAGCGGTATGAGGCAAAACAGCTCTGCCGCATTTCGGACATTTGCTCAATGTCGGAGGAACGATTTTGATGTTCGCTCTTCTCTTGTCTCTTTTAGATGATGTTGTATTCCATTTTGGAACTGCCATAAACGCGATAAATAATTTAAAATTTAACAGCTTAAAACTTTATTTATTATACATTTTTTATGATTTTTGTCCACCTTTGCGTCCTTTCAAGCGCCATTCTCTTCAATTCCTTAAAAATCTAAATCTAAAATTCAAAAGGCCCGATAAAGGGCCTTTTTTTATAAGATATCCTCTCTTAGAAAGGCAAGAGCTCTCTCCACCTTGGCAAAGGAATAACTTTTAAGCTTTTCGTTTCGTCGTCCCAATGGCCGGCGTCATCAGAAACCTCTAATGTAATTTCGTTGGTGCTCATTGACGCCGTAGTGGTTACCATGCTTATATCGCCGAAAACCGTTCCGTTCTTGTCTTTCCATATCCAAGAATCAATTGAAGCCCCCTCTGAAGGACTGCTATTGTCTCTAAGCCAAAGTTCTTTTCCTTCTTCCACTGACAAGCTCGCGCAAGGATCAGACCAGTCTATCCCGTCCTTGGAACAATCAAAATCAGCTTTTAACCCTTTTAAAAAAGTTATGCCGTTTATAATTTTAGGAGAGCTTTCTTCTCCCATTGTATCGGCAACTATCAGTTTGACTTTATAAACTCCCGGCGATTCGCGCATAGGAAGCCCTGCGGGATTGCCTGCTCCATCGTTGGCAAAAGAATATGTAGGATCAACAGAAAAGCCGGATCCGTCGTCAGCCGCTTTATACCAATTGGAAATTATAATATTTGAAGAAATTAAATTGCCCAAGCCGTCGCGAACATCATCCGGATCGCTTGAAAGATTATTCAAATGCAAAATGCACCCATCCTCGGTGTAGCAAGCGCAAGGATCAGCCGGGAGGGCATAGGAATCATTAACTCCCCGGCAGGAAGAATTGTCGCATTCAAAATCCGCAGTTGGAAGATGGTTCGGCCCGATTAAGCTTGTAACTTGATATTCTTCCGCTCCTCCCATATTAGCATTGCTCATACTGATTGATCCGATAACTCCCGCGTCCCCGGCGGCATCTTCGCTGCTGTTGGCCCACCCTGTCAAAGAATATCTTCCGGCATAAGGGCCGGCAGCTATTTTGGCCTCCGATATTTGTGTTTCAGCTCCGCTAACGTCAAATTTTATCCATCCATCCCAGCCTCCGGAATTGGATCCGGCTCCGGAACCGGCGCAAGGAATTGCATCGCAAGCTGAAAGCGCCCTGGCCCAGCCCGCTATTTTATTTCCTTGAAGCCTCGCTATACATGCATTATCATCGGAACAAGGATAATCTGAAGGCGGAATATTGGTTTCGGCTATATTAAAACTGATAGTCCCGATGTTGTCGTTCCAAGCGTATCCGGAAATTTTTCCGTCTGAAGCGATGTCAACTCCGTAATCATCCGCAACGGTGCTGGCGTTATCTCCTCCGCAAGCGCCGCTGTCAATATAGCCGTTATCGTCGGCGTCGCAGCTTTTACAGGAGAAGCTGACAGTCCCCACATTTTCCGACCAGCCAAAGCCCAATAAGGTATGTTCGGCGCAAGGAGCGGCAAAAGCGATTCCCGCAACAGAAACAGCGATTAAAAGCGCGGATAAAGCTATTTTATTTTTAGATTTCATGCTTTATTTTTTGATTAAAATTAATTGAGCATATTTTACCACAAAGCTTGCCGGTCTGAAATATTTTTCTGTGGATAAAATCTTCTTTTTAAAAAGGCGAAGATTCCACCCATCCGGGTAAAGCAATAACATTAATTTTGTGCTCTTTGTAATCAACCGGCCTGTTTTTATCGTCCAAGTCCATTCCTATAATCGCAGGCAAACGGTCTAACGCGATATGAACAGTTGAATTTCCCGTTCCCGAACTAAAGATTCTTTTATCGCCTTTTTCGTCAACTTTATACCATCTCCTTTCCGTTTTGGAAGGATCGGCCCCGTCGGAAAGAATTGAGCGTTCCGGACCTCGCGCGTCGCTAAGCCAAATAGTCGCTCCTTGATCGGGATGAATATGATCAATGTCGTTACAGGCATACCATGTCGCCCCTTCGTCAAGAGAACAAGAAAACCCGGCTTTTACTCCCTGCAAGAAAACTATTTGTTTTGTTGTTTCGTCGGAGCTTTTGGCGCTTGATACTTTTAGCTTAACGGTATAAGTTCCTGCGGATATCTTTTGGGGAGTATAATTTTCCACGGACGCGCTCCTTAATTTTTCCACGTAAGATCCGCTTCCGAGCGGCGCGATAGACCATACAGACTCAATGATGTCCGCCTTTGGCGTTGATTCGTTTTTCAGCTGCAAGACGCCGAAAGAATCATTATAGCAGCGGCAGCAGCTTGAACATCCTATCCCGCAGGCCGAAGAATCGCAGGAAAAGCCGGCATCCAATCGGATATTGGAAACGGTTAATTTGAAAATAATGTTTTTTTCTTGATTAATTTGGTTGGAAACGGAAGCCTTGATCTCAATCTCCCCGACAACGTTATCTTCAACTTGAACTTCAAATTCTATCGGATCAATTTTTGTTTTGTTGTTGCAGTCTAAAAATCCGTTATCTCCCAAATTGGGACAGGTTAAAACTCTTGCTCTTTCGTCAAAAGAGCATCTGTCGTCTATTTTTGTCAAAGAAAACTCTTGAGGAATGTCCACCATAAGCTTTGTGCCTTTGGATTGGCCCGCAATCGCTCCGGCAATGGCTTGATATATCTTCACCAATTCCGCTTCGTCCGTAGCGTAAGAATAAGTTCCTTTTCCCTTGTCGGCTATAATGTTCATCAAGCCGCAACAGCTATTGGGATAACCGATGGTAGGAGGATTATAGCAATAATTATTTATTCCCGAAGCTGTTGTCGTCGGAGAAGGAGGCACTCCGGCCGCCATCTTGCTGAATCCCACCGAATAAAAAACAATATTTTCCGGATTATCTTCGGCTTGCCTGACAGAATCTTGAGCTGAAGGCCCGTAGCAGTCCAAGCTTGGAGACCCTGATCCGCTTAACGATATATTCGCTCCGCCGTCCGTAAGTAATATCGCATATTTTTTGTTTCTATCTTCGCCGTTGTATTTTATTTCCTTTTTTGCCTGATCTATCCCGCAACTGATGCATGTTCCGCCAAGGACGTTGAGATTTCCGAGAGCTCTTTTTATCTCTCCATAACCATCTTCATTCGTTAAATGGACATCTATCGCGCTGCCGCTTGAATAGCTTACAAGAGCCGCTCTGTCGCGTTCGGGCTTTAAGATATCCAAGAAGCTTTCCACCGCCGATTTGGCCGCAGCCATACGGCTCATTGAATAAGAAACTTTTTCATTGTTATCCAGGCCATAAGCCATGCTTCCCGAACGATCAAGAATTAAAACAATATCCGTGGGCTGGGCAATTGTGGCGCAAGGAGAATCGTTGGAAACATTTATCGTATATTTAATATTTTCCCCTGAAGATACCGTTGATCCGCTTGCTATCTCGCCGCTGCTAACCGCTTCTTCGGCTTTTATGTCCAAATAGAATCCTCCCTCTTTGGCTGTTTGGACAATCGTTTTCAAGTAAATAACCGCTGAATCCCAAGATGTTCCGAGCCACGTTCTTTTCAGCCCTTTAAATTGGACATAAAAACGGGTATCCGGCCCCAAATAAGACTGGTCGTTTGGAATCTGCAAAGATATCTTATATCCGCCGCCAAAATTCATCGGAGAAGTTCCCAGGCTCTCTATCTTGTCTCCCCTTCTCCTTGTCGCTTCCAAGTCAATCACTTGTATTTTTTGTCCTTGGATACTCTCCGTTGTTAAGATTACATCTTCCTTGGCATTGGTAATGAAAAACTCAAAGCCGCTCTCTTTTCTGTCAAAATAATAAGAATCAATATTCCCTGAAAAAGTCGCCCATCCGTCCAAATAAAGAATGGAGCTTGGAAGCGGCTCGCTTGGAAAAATCATAATATCCTGATTGCCGAAAGATTCCTCCCACTGCCCTTTGCTCCCCCATGTTCCGGCCTGCGCTCCTAATCCCAATAATAATCCGGCTACAATAAAAACTGCCGCCAGTTCTGCCGGCTTGTTTCCCTTTTTCTTAAGAAAGAGAAGAACAGCGGCCACGATAACAGCCAAAATTACAAAAGCAAAGCCGCAGACAAGCAGCCAGTCCACCGGCTCTTTCTCCGGACTTTTTTCCTTGCGGTCTTTAATCTCTATTCTATAATCATCTAAAAATTCATTTTGGCTTCCAACAATGGTTGTTTCTATTTTTGGATCTGAAACTCCTTTTTTTACGGGAACCAAAACATCAATCCGTCCGGCATTCAGATCTACATCCTGCACCGTTTGGCCTATTGTCTGATCGCCGTCAATTATTTTTACCGTAATTTCCCCTCCTTGATAATCTTCTCCTTGGGAATTGACGGCAACGGAAACCTTGGCTTCGTCTCCGGCGAAATAAGAAGATTTGTCTGTTTCTATTTCAACGATATTGGCCGCGCCTTCTTTTACAACTTCCCATTTTAAATCTATTAAATTGGAAACGGGATTCTTGGATTCGTCATACATTATTGCCCTGGCAACATAGAAACTGGAATCAAATCTTGCTTTCAAATCTATTTCGCAAACGCTCGCCTCTCCCGGCCTCAAAGACAGATAATCCTTTTCTATCTTCTCAACCGGTAATCCTTCGGCGGTTTTTTCATAAATTAAAATTTCCGGACGGGCTTTTACGTCAAAAAAAGAATTATTTATTATTTCAAACGATATTTTAGGATCTTCGCTCGGATAATAATAAAATTCCGTTCCCTTTTTTTCGCCGTCTTTTATAAATGATGCTTGTTGAATATTTAAAACTCCTCCTTCGGTTTTCTCAATATTAATGGGTATCTCGCGTCTTGCCATTCCGGTGCCCTTGGAATTGTAAAGCCTTACCCTGAAATCATATTCTCCGGGAGCTATTTTTTTAGGCAGACGATAGCTAAAATTTTCAGTAATCGTTTGATCCGGATTGAGACTGAAACTGACAGATCCAGACTGTTCGTTCCAAACAACGGTAAAGTTTCCTTCCTCGTCTTTTGCCAGCAGGCTTAATTTGTAAGCAATATCCGGCACGACTGAAGATTCTGCGTTCCAAACGATAAAAGAGCCTTCAATCGTATCTCCGGCGTCAAAAACGGCCGCTTGTATGTCAAACTCTTTTAAAAATACCTGCGAGGCTATAAAAGCTTTTGTCAAAGGACACACAAAGAAAGAAAAGACCAAAAAAGCCAAGAAAAAAAACAGTTTTTTGCTTTTGTTTTTACAAAAATTATTCATATTTAAATTTCAAATAATTTGCCTGAAAATTTTATTAATTAATTTATTTTACTATGAAAACAAACCGGCTGAAAGCTTTTTCTGTGGATTGCCGCAGGACCGAAATTTTTCAGCATTTCCTTATGGTATTTGGTCGGATAGCCTTTGTGCCGGGCAAATCCGTATTGGGGGTATTTTTTGTCAAATCTTTCCATAATCCTGTCTCTGCAGACTTTTGCCAATATGCTGGCCGCGGCAATGGAAAAAATTTTTTGGTCTCCTTTCGGAACCGGTTTTTGGCTTGCTCCGCCAAATCCCGCTTTTATCAATCTTTTATCGGACAAAGTAAAGTTTCCATCTATAAAAAGATAAGGCATCTCTGCCTTTCCGCTCTTTTGGATTTTCGCGCAAATCGCCTTTGAATTATTTTTTTTATTTAAGCTGTCCAAAGCTTTAACCATAGCCAGCCGGCTGGACTGAAAAATATTTATTTTGTCTATCTTCTTTTCTGAAACCGAAGCTATTCCCCAGCTAATAAAAGAGTTTTTTGTCAGCAGGCCGTAAAGAAGCTCCCTTTTCCCGCAAGATAATTTTTTGGAATCGTTTGTCTCTTTTAGAATAAGCTTGAATTCCCTTTTTAAACCGGCGCCCGCTTTTTGAAGTAAGAAATAATCCACAGCTACGGCCGCCGCGACTACCGGTCCGGCCAAAGGGCCGCGGCCGGCTTCGTCCAGCCCAATGACAGTAAAGCCTTTCCGCCATATTTTTCTTTCAGCTTGCAGGTCCATAAAAACTTTCTTATAATGAATTAATCGCGTTGCGCGAATTTTAGTAAATTTTGAAAAATTTAGCTTTTTTTATTTTATAACAGCGGCAGAAAATTAACAAAAACCCGTAATTCTTCCATTAAAGAAATGCAAAAATTTACCCATCTCCATGTCCACAGCCACTATTCCCTTTTGGACGGACTGCCTAAAATAGACGATCTTTTAGACCATGCCAAATCTTTGGGAATGGACTCAATGGCGATTACGGATCACGGAGTTCTATACGGCGCGGTGGAATTTTATAAAAAAGCTAAAGCCAGAGGAATCAAGCCTATTATCGGATCGGAAGTTTATGTGGCTTTTGAAAAAATGGAGCAGAAGAGAGCCGGCATTGACGGAAGAAGATACCACTTGGTTCTGCTCGCAAAAAACGAAGAAGGATATAAAAATCTCGTTAAGCTTGTCACAAAATCCCACTTGGAGGGATTTTATTATAAGCCGAGAATTGACGAGGATCTTTTGGCAAAGCATTCAAAAGGCCTTATCGGCCTTTCCGCCTGCATTCAAGGAAAGATTCCCCGCCTTTTGATTTCAAACCGAAACGAAGAAGCCGAAGCAACGGCCAAAAGATATAAAGAAATTTTTGAAAAAGACAGTTTTTATTTGGAACTGCAAAAACATCCTAGTGTTCCCGAACAAGACAAGGCAAATAAAGCTCTGATTGCTTTGGCTAAGAAGCTTGATCTCCCTTTGGTTGCGACCAACGACTGCCATTATCTGCTTCCTGAAGACGCTGAAGCCCAGGATGTTTTAATGCTCATCAACACTAATGCCGATGCCAATGACTCGGGAAGGCTTTCAATGCTGAAAGAAGATTTTTCCGTGCGCCCTCCCAAGCAAATGATTGAAGACTTTAAAAATGTTCCAGAGGCCATTGAAAACACCCAGAAAATAGCGGAAATGTGCAACTTTGAATTTACCTTGGATCAAACCAAACTGCCTTATTTTCCCGTTCCCGGCGGTAAAGCCGATTATGATTATTTAAGAGAGCTTTGCGAAAAAGGATTTGAGAGAAAAAAGCTTGATAAAACTCCGGCCGCCGTTGAAAGGATGGACTACGAGCTTAAAGTAATCAAGGAAACAGGATTTTCTTCTTATTTTTTAATAGTCCAGGATTTTGTTAATTGGGCCAAAGACAACCGCATTGTTGTCGGTCCCGGCCGAGGATCGGCAGGGGGATCTTTAGTGGCCTATCTTTTAAACATTACCAACGTCAATCCTCTTGACTACGATTTGCTTTTCCAAAGGTTTTTAAATCCCGAAAGAATTTCTATGCCTGATATTGATTTGGATTTCGCTGACCGCCGCCGCGACGAAGTCATCAAATACGTTTCTGAAAAATACGGCCAAAACCACGTCGCCCAGATTATCACTTTCGGAACTATGGCCGCGCGCGCCGTTATCCGCGACGTCGGACGCGCTTTGGGATACGAATACAGCCTCTGCGACAAAACAGCCAAAATGATACCCTTCGGATTTAACCTGAAAGATACTTTGGAAAAAATAGCCGAATTCCGCGACGCTTATAAAAATGATCCTAAAATAAAAAAACTGGTTGATTTGGCGAAAAAGCTGGAAGGATGCGCCCGCCATGCTTCCACGCACGCCTGCGGCGTAGTTATTTCCAAAGATCCTTTGGACGATGTCATTCCTTTGCAATATCCGGGACAGGAAGATAAAAACATCATTACCCAATATGAAATGCACGCCATTGAGAATCTAGGAATTTTGAAGATGGATTTCTTGGGATTAAAAAATCTGACCATTATTGAAGACACCTTAAGCAAGATATTCGCCATAACCGGAGAAAAAATTGATTTGGATAAAATACCGGCCGGAGACAAAAAAACTTACCAGCTCTTGCAGAAAGCCGACTGTATCGGAGTATTCCAATTGGAATCAGAGGGAATGAGGCGATATTTGAAAGAGCTGAAGCCCACCGAATTTGAAGATATTATTACTATGGTAGCCTTGTATCGTCCCGGTCCGATGGCTCTGATTCCCGAATACATTGCCGGCAAGCACGGCAAAAAAGAAGTGGAGTATCTGCACCCCCGATTAAAGCCGATTTTGAAAAATACTTATTCCATCCCCCTCTACCAGGAGCAGATTATGAAAATCGCCCAAGAGCTTGCCGGATTTTCTTTGTCCGAAGCCGATACTTTGCGCAAAGCCATCGGAAAGAAGATAAAGGATCTTTTGATGGCGCAAAAAGAAAAATTCATCAAAGGATGCGAAAAAAACGACATACCGAAAAAAACGGCAAACCAAATTTGGCACTGGATTGAACCGTTTGCCTCTTACTCCTTTAACCGCTCCCATGCCGCGGCTTACGCTTTAATCGCTTACCAAACCGCTTATTTAAAGGCGCATTACCCTTTGGAATTTATGTCTTCTTTGCTAACCGCCGAAAGAGCCGACATTGAAAGAATCGGTTTCTTAATGCAGTCCTGCAAAAAGATGGGAGTAGAAGTTCTTCCTCCGGACATCAATGAAAGCTACCGCTTTTTTTCCGTCAACGCCAAAGAGCAAAAAATCCGCTTTGGTTTGGCGGCCATTAAAAACGTCGGCGAAAACGTTGTTGAGATGATTGTTTCGGAACGCAGAACCAACGGCCGCTATTCTTCAATAGAAAATTTTATGTCGCGGGTTCCGCAAAAGGTTATAAATAAAAAATCTTTGGAAAGCTTGATTAAGGCCGGAGCTTTTGATCAATTTGAAGACCGCAAGAAACTGCTGAACAATTTGGAATTTTTGCTTGAATACAGCCGCGACTCCCAAAAGAACAAAATCAACGGCCAAAAAAGCCTCTTTGATCTCGGGAGCAAAAGCAACGGTAAATTGGCGCCGTTAAAGCTGAAGGACTCTGAAAATGCCAAAAAAACGGAAAAGTTAAGCTGGGAAAAAGAACTGCTCGGCCTTTACATTTCCGGCCATCCCTTGGACTCAATTGACTTTAAAACCCGCTTTTGGCAAAAAATTACCTGCACAAAAGAAATAAATATCCGCTTGGCCGGAAGAAATATTTATCTTTGCGGAACGGTTTCAACCATCAAAAAAATCATCACCAAAAGCGGCCGGCCTATGCTTTTCGTCAGCCTTGAAGATAAAACCGGCCAAATAGAAATTGTCACCTTCCCTTCCATTCTGGAAAAAACTTCCCATGCTTTTATAGAGAATAAAATTTTAATGGTTTCGGGAAAAGTTGACCTTAAAGACGGAATGCCGAAAGTCATCTGCGAAACAGCCGAAGAAATTATAGAAGCCGCATAACGTCCTTCTTGATTGCCAAGTTAAAAGCCGCGGGATTTCCCGCGCTTTTTTATGGCTTATCTCTCCAAATTCGTTTTTTAAATCCTTAAAGATGGATTTTTCTTTCTCAAACGGTTAAAATATAGATAAGCCGCCCGGCGGTTAAAATATAATAAATTAAAAAATTAAGGTTATTAATATGAACCACTTCAAAGCATTTTTATCAGCAGGCGTTTTTGCCGCAGCTCTTTTATCTTTTTCTTTCGTTCTTGCCGAGGAAACTTCAACAACGGAAGGCCAAATGCAGGCGCAAATAGTTTCCACGGAAACCGAAGCTGAACAGCTTGCCGCCCAAGCCGTATCTGAAGACGAAGCCATTAATCTTGAAACGGATTTGGAAACGGGAGACCCTTCCCTTTTACCGGACAGTCCTTTCTATTTTATTAAAAATTGGACAAGAGGAATCCAATCTTTTTTTACTTTTGATAAGGCCAAAAAAGCGGAATTGAAATTGAAATTCTCTTCGGAAAAAATGGCCGAAGCCCAAAAGCTTTTTGAGAAAAACAAAATGGAAAAAGCCGTAGAGGCCGTCAGGAGCTCCAACGCCGATATGGAAAGAGCCAAAGAAGTTCTCGGTCAAATGGAAAATAATTCCCAAGCAGACAAAATTTTGGAGAAAATGGCTCAAAAAACAATTTCCCATCAGAAATTTTTTGATGTTCTGCAGTCAAGATTTCTCCTTCCGAACCAAAACACCTTTACCGAGCTGAAAGAAGCTATGATTAGCTCCTATCTCTCTTCTGAAAAAGCGGAAAAAATACAGGAGAGGCTCCAAAAGGCTTTGGAAAAGCAAACAGGAAGCGATTTCAAAGAAATTAAAAATATGGAATTGCTGGAAGAGATTAAAGATATCGCTCCGGAGAAGCTAAAAGAAAAAATAGAAAACGCCAAAGACAACGAAGCCGAAAAATTGGCAAAGAAAATGGAAAGCTTATCCGAAGAAAAACTGGAGATCCTCCAACCTTACCTTGAACGCTTTGAAAGCAATAAAGGACTGGTTATCTCCCTGCTAAGCAGGTTTAAAAATCAAGAAATTTCCACCACTACTCTGCAAAAACTGGAAAAGATTGAAGAAAAAATCATACAGCAAATTGAGAGCGGAAAAGATGCTGAAGAAATAAAGGCCTTGCTGGAAGAAGCTGAAGAAAAATTGGCTGGATGGGAAAATAAAATCAGCGAGGATCAAAAACTTTTTACGGACGCAGAATATCAAAAATTGTTGGATTCAATCTCTTTGGTTAGAAAAGAATTGGAAAAGGCAGATCAAGTCTTGCCTGAAGGAAAAGCAGGCGAAGCTTTCGGCCAAATTACCGCGGCTGAAGCGAAGATAAAAACATTGGTAAGAAACTTTACCCGCTATCAGCAGAAGCAAAACACTCCGACAACAACGGAAGAGCAATCTTCTTCGGACGAACAAGTTGCCTGCCCCGCTTTATGGGATCCGGTTTGTGCTGAAGACGGAAAAACTTATTCCAACGAATGCGTCGCCGAACAAATCAAAAAATTAAAAATACAATATAAGGGAGAATGCAAAAAGACTGAAGAAGAAACTCCGACTTCAAGCAATTCAAGCGGCAATACAGCCGGTATCGCCAACCCGGCTTCTGTTTATTGCGAAAAACTCGGATTCACTCTTGAGATAAGAACTGACGCAGAAGGCGGTCAATACGGTGTTTGTATTTTTAATGACGGCAATGAATGCGAAGAATGGAAATTTTATCGGGGAGAATGCGGAAGTGAATATAAAAAAGGAACAGGAGCCGGTTCCGAAAGTAACGGATCTTTGAATTCCTCCTCTCTCCCCGCTTCTTCAGCTTCCGGCCAATAATTCCAAAAAAAATAAAAACTTCCAACAAAAGACAACTTTGAATGCCAAAGAAAATAGACAGGGAAGCTAAGAAAGATAAACTTAGATGCCAAAGAAGAATAGATTGGATGCCAAAAGACGCAAAAAGCGCAGAAAAATCTGCGCTTTTCAATAATCCCAAATCTGCACAGGTGCCACCTGTGCAGATTCTTGCACAGGTGGCACCTGTGCAGATTTTAGTTTTCGGCCTGGTAGATTTTGGCTCAAGTCCTTTTGAGCCTTTTTCGCGGAAGGCCGCCAACCAGTATTTGATCGTCCGTTCGCTGAACGGACAGACCTTGGACATTTGTTTAATGCTTATCTCTTTGTCCAGGATCGGTTTGATCCACCTTAGCCGCTCTGCGGCGATGCTTTTTGCCATGGTTTTCATACCCACCCAGCTTAGCGAAAAAAGTGCAATATGTCCGTACACATTACCT
>JAQTVQ010000023.1 GCA_028706715.1 Minisyncoccota bacterium
AAATTAAAAATATTTTTAACTTTCACCGCTTTTCTGACTTTAACCGGGTCTTTTTATTTCTTTGAGCAGGGAAGTCAAATCCAAACGGCGAAAGCCGCTCCCGTTACCGTAGAGCTTTTAACTTCAGCCTTCCAAAGCTCTTGGCTAAGCAGTTATGCTCCCTATAGAACTTACTGGATGGACTCTATCGCTCAATCCATTTATCTCAAATCCGACTTGGAGGAAGCCGGGATAAGCGAATCCGTAGAAATTACTGAAATTTGTTTGTATTGTTCTGAAACGCCGGGCCGGGATATTTCTAATATGAGGATAAAAATGAAGAATACCGCGGCAAGTTCTTTGTCTGCTTTTGACACCTCCGGCCTGACAGTCGTTTACGGCCCGACCAGCTATGTAAAACCGGTTGCCGGAGAATGGAAATGCCACACCTTGGACACTCCTTTCACTTGGGACGGAACCAGCAATTTGCTGGTGGAGGCTTACAGAAATGGAGACGCATGGACTAGCGGAGGAGGCAACTATGTCCGCGATACCGGCAGCGGCCGGACCTACGCCGGATATTGCGACAACTGTTCTGGCTGCGGACCGGGACAAGATTGTTATACTGCGGCTGCAAAAAGTTCTTTTTCCCATGTAATGAATATCAAACTTACTTACAGCGCTTCCAACCCTTTTCCTCCGAATTCTCCGACTTTAGTTTCTCCGTCAAACGGCTCTTTGGGGGTTCCTTTGCTTCCCAACTTCCAATTCGGCTATACTGATTCCAACGAGGAAAACTGCACTCAATTTGATTTGATGGCCGACAATAATGCTGATTTTTCTTCTCCTGAAATCAATTTGACCGATTACGCCGGATCTTGGCCCAGCGGTTCAACTATAAGCTACGAAGCTGCAACTCCTCTTTCTTACAATACTAAATATTATTGGAAGGCCAGGGTTTACGACGGCACCAGTTATTCGGATTGGTCCGACGGAACATGGAATTTTACAACATTGAATCTGCAGCCGTCCACGCCGTCCAATCCCGATCCTTCGGGCGGCGCGACAACAGGAAGTTTGAAGCCGTCTTTGAATTTTGATTACTCCGATCCCAACGGAGAAAATTGCACCAAGTTTTCTTTGGAGGTCAGCGATGAACAAAATGGCGCGCCTTTGATTGAAATAAACGATTACGCCGGATCTTGGCCCAGCGGCTCAACAATTTCATACACGCTTGCTTCTAATTTAGAGGGGCATTCTTCTTATTATTGGAAGGCCAGGGTTTATGACGGCACGGACTGGTCAAACTGGTCGGACGGCGCTTGGAATTTCAACACTCCGAATCAAATTCCAAATGCCGCTGTTTTGGTTTCTCCTTCCAACGGCGCCGTAGGGCAAGAAACTGATTTGGATTTAAGTTTTAATTACAGCGATGCCGACCTTGATCCGTGTATCAGATTCAGCCTTCAAGCTGATAATAACTCTGATTTTTCTTCCCCTGAAATAAATGAAGCGAATTATTCCGCCGGCGGTCCGTGGGCTAGCGGATCGGATATTTCTTATTCGGTTTCAGGATTGGATTACGGCACGAAATATTATTGGAGAATTAATGTTTATGACGGGATAGACTGGTCCGGATGGACTGCTGGAACTTGGAATTTTAATACCAAATCCGAACCTCAAAAGTTTACTATCAAAAAAGACGATGGCTGTTCCTGCACCTCGCCGGATGAATGCTATAACGGTTTTTGCAATGGCGGAATCTGCGCTGATTCAGATAGCGGCCCGTCAATTGATTCTTTAACGGCGCCGGATGAAAACTCTCTTAATTATTGCGATTGTTATCTTTCGGGAGAAAATGTTCTTAGCGGAAACAATGCCAATGTGCCTTTAAACTGGCAGTATAAAAACAGCGCGGCAACTGATGCGAATCTTGACAGTTATCAAGTCAGAGTGAGCGCTAGCGCCGATCCGGAAGATCCCAATCCTCAAGCGGATATGAGCTATTCAAGCCAAAATATTGCTCCAAATTCTTTAATGTCCCAACAAGTAAAAGTAAGAATTTTGCCGTCAGCTTTTCCCGAATTGGCCGAAGTGGCTTATGGGACCGTTTATCATTGGTGGGTTAAGGCGTGCGATAAAGGAGGCCGCTGTTCGGGCTGGACGCAAGGTCCTGATTTTTCCACTCCCGTAAAGCACTACCCCATAGCTGATTTCAGCTGGGATAAAAAAACTATAACCGGAGGAGAAACAGTTAGATTTTGCACGACAGCTGATATTTCCGATCCCGAAGACCCATGTTATCCGATCTGCTGGACCGGTCCGGAAGAATCTTTCCCCGAAGTAGGAGACGTATCGGGATATTGGAAATGCAGCGTTTGTTATGACTCTTCCAATCAAAAACAAGCTTGCCAAAATGTTGCAGGAACCCAATACGCTTGGTATTTCCCTGGGACAGAAGGGGAGGACTTTGAATTTGTAAGCAGCACTGTCGCTTCTGCCAATCCGTTGGTCAAATTAAACGCAGTTGGCGAAAATCAAACTGTTAAGCTCAATGTTACCGGTTCCAGCTGCGCAGGAGAAGAATCTTTTGATGTTGTTCAGCCTCTTCCAAAGTGGCAGGAAACATCGCCTTTTTAAGCCATTCAGCTCTTTTTTGCCTTGCTTAAGCATTGATTTTTTGTTATAATTTCGGCATATATTAATAAAAACAAACTTTGGATCTTTGGTATTTAGGACTTGAGCTGTTTTTCTTCCTGTTTTTGACTCTTCCATTTTTTAAGAAATATCATTTAGAATTATGTGGTTCCCGTTAAGATTTAGCGGCAGTGATTTCTTGGAATAATTTCTAAAAATTTCGCACCGAAGGTTAGCGCTAAAGAAGTATGCTCAAATCCAAATTGTAAAGAGACTATTATATGCCATACCAATCATTCAACCTGCGATATGAATTTACCATTCCTAGTTACTTTAGGAATTTTTGGCGCGTTGGCTCTAGGCTCTGTTCTAGGGTATTATGTTCGCCAATCAATTGCCCGAAGAAGAGCCGGATCTATAGAGGCTAGGCTTCAAGAGAAGCTCAACCAAACTAAAAAAGAGGCAGCCGATATTCTTGCTAAAGCCGTTGAAAAGGCTGAAAAAACCGAAAAAAAAGTGCTTGCTGATTTGGACTCCCGCCAGCAGTCCATTATCAGAACAGAAAACCTTCTTTTAAAAAGAGAAGAAATTTTGGAAAACAAAAACCAATCTTTTGAAAGAAAGGAAAAAGAGATGACGCAAAAGATAGAGAAGGTCAAAGAAATAAAAGAAAATGTGGAGAATTTGAAACGAGAAGCTATTAAAAATTTGGAAAAAGTCGCCAGTCTTTCCAAGGAAGAAGCCAAAAACGAGCTTTTGGAAAAAATAGAAAATGAATACCAAGCGGATGTTGTGGCCAGGATAAGGAAGCTTGAATCAAAAGGGCAGGAACAATACGACAGAAGGGCGAAAGAAATTTTAGCCCAAGCCATACAAGGATTCGCCTTGCCTCAATCGCAGGAGCTTACCACCAGCACCGTAACTTTGCCCTCGGATGAAATTAAAGGAAGGATAATCGGCAAAGAGGGAAGGAATATAAGAGTTTTGGAAAAAATGACCGGAGTGGAGCTGATCGTTGATGAAACTCCGGAAACGGTTATTATCTCTTGCTTTAATCCGGTGAGGAGAGAGATAGCTAGGATAGCTTTGGAAAGGCTGATAAAAGACGGACGAATTCAGCCGGCTCGCATTGAAACGGAAATAGAAAAGGCGCAGGGCGAAGTAGCTAAAAAAGTCAAAGAGGCCGGAGAGGCTGCGGTATACGATACGGATGTTTTAGATCTTCCCGATAAGCTGATTCAGCTTCTCGGCAGGCTTCATTACCGCACCAGCTACGGACAGAATGTGTTGTTGCATTCAATGGAAGTCTCCCGTTTGGCAGCTTCTTTGGCAGCCGAGTTAGACGCGAATATAGCGGTTTGTAAGAAGGCTGGACTATTGCATGACATCGGAAAAGCCCTTGACTGGCAAGTGGAAGGGTCTCATACTGATATTGGAGTCAAGATTCTTGAGAAATTCAAGATAGACAAAGAGATAGCGACGGCGATGAAATCCCATCATGAAGAATATCCTTACGAATCAATAGAAGCTATTATTGTTCAAGTGGCTGACCAAATTTCAGGAGCCCGTCCTGGGGCTAGAAAAGATACGCTGGAAAATTACTTGAAAAGGCTGGAGGAATTGGAAGGAGTCGCAACTTCTTTTCCAGGCATAAAAAACGCTTTTGCCATACAGGCGGGGAGAGAGATTAGAGTCTTTGTCAAACCGGAAGAAATAGACGATTTGGCTGCCCACAAATTGGCAAAAGACATCGCCAAAAAGATACAAGAAGAATTAAAATATCCCGGAGAGATTAGAGTCAATGTAATCAGAGAGCTAAGAATTACCGAATACGCAAAATAATTTGAGAATAATCCAAAAAAAGGTCGACGTACGCATTTAAGCCGTTAAAATAAAACAAATCTTAAAAAAATACACCTATGACAAAAACAGACTTAATAGAAGCATTAGTTAAAAAATTGGCTATTCCTAAAACTCAAGCCAACGAGTCAATTGACATTATTTTAGATCAAATTACCAAAGCCTTGTCTAAGGGAGATCAAGTAACTTTAACCGGTTTTGGAACTTTTAAAGTTTCTAAAAGAAGCGCCCGCACCGGCCGCAATCCGAAAACCGGAGAAACCTTGAAAATTCCGGCTATGAGCGTTCCTAAATTTAAGGCCGGAAAAGGACTGAAAGACGCTGTCAGATAAATTTTTATCTAGGCACAGCTAAAAACCGCCAATAGGCGGTTTTTAGTTTGTCTTTGGAGCGAGGGACGGGAGTCGAACCCGCGTAGATAGCTTGGAAGGCTACTGCACTACCACTGTGCTACCCTCGCAACATAATAAATTTTTTGGAAAAAATTTAAATGTTGATGGGGCGTAAAAATTTTTCAAAAAAATTTTGTAAGTCCCGCAAAAATATCTGAAATTTTAAATTTTGAAGGGACGCAGAATTGCGCGGCAATTCGTATGTTCCAATATATATTCGTGCATACTTTAAAATTTTGCTACGAGTTAATATATATCATTCAAAATCCGAAAAATCAAATCAAAAAGCTGCTCTTTAGCCGACTGTCCGGCGTGCCAATGGCCTCCTTCGCTAAAGCTACGGCGTGCCAATGTCGGGGTGGCGGGATTTGAACCCGAACTAAATCCTCCCAAAGGACTCGTGCTACCGTTACACTACACCCCGTTAAAAATTTATTTAACTTGATTTAAAATAAAATTTGCACCGAGGCGCAAGCTAATTTATATCATTTTTAGCCCTTTCGGTCAAAACAAAAACCTTATTTTTATTGATTTTTTAGCCTTTTTTTGATACGCTTGAGAAGTAAATTTTAGAACATTGATTTAGTCCCTTGAATCAATTTCACAAAACACAAATTAAATCGACATCATTAAAGTAAAGAAGAAACTCTCTCTATAATGGAACTTGCGCCATTAGATTGTATGACAAAAATTTATTCAGGAGGATTAAGGGATGGAAGTTAGGATTTTTGGAGAAAGAAAAAATTTAGCGTCCCTGTAGCTTAACTGGACAGAGTAAAGGTTTTACTTTTCTGTTAAAATACGCCCCCATAGTTCAACGGATAGAATAGGAACCTTCTAAGTTCTAGATGTAGGTTCGACTCCTGCTGGGGGCACAACCATGAAAATTTAAAATGTAAAAATCAAAGTGTAAAATTAAGGTATCGCTTCGCGATATATATTATCCCGCCAGCGGCGGGATACCAAAATTTTTACATTTTGATATTTGATTTTTGAATTTTTTTATGGTGGCCATAGTGTAGCGGTTAGCACAAAAACCTGTGGAGTTTTTAGCGGGAGTTCGAATCTCCTTGGCCACCCCAGTTTTCCGCAA
>JAQTVQ010000014.1 GCA_028706715.1 Minisyncoccota bacterium
CCGAAGAGCTTCCGCGATAAAGGCGGATAGCGCAATCCCCGCTTCCCTCATTAAAGGTAAGCGTGTGTATCATGTCATAGTCTTGCGCAGGGTTGATTCCAGGGCCAGAAGGTTCTCCAGATCCCCCTCCTCCCCAGCCTGCAAACATCGGGGCTTCAGGCTCAAGGCTTATGCCTGTGTTGTCAGGAGTTACGCAAAAGTATCCTTCTTTAGATTCAGACTTGGCGCAAAGAGTATATGAGTCTGAAGTTGTGGAAATATATTTGTAGGTATATTCTCCTCCTGCCGTATAGCTTGGATCTTCGGGCAAGACAGAAAAATATCCTCCCTGCTCCATGGCTTGGGCAAATTCTGCGTTTTCTTCGTCGTTTTCCAAGGATATCTCTTCGCTTTGAGGATAAGTGTTATGGGTAAGGTAATAGGCTTGCAAGCCTTTTCCGATTTGAGAAAGATCGCTTTGTCTGCGACTGTCTCTAGCTGAGGCTTGAGGGCCTTGGATGGACACGAGAACTACGGCAGTAAGGATGCCAATGATGGCTATAGCAAGCATCATCTCAATGAGAGTAAAGGCCTTAAATTTTTTACTCTTAATTTTCGGCTTGCGCTTTATTCTCCTTAAAAAATTAGGAAGTTTCATCTTTGATTAATTATACAAAAAAAGCGGAATAGTAAAAGGAAATTGCCTGTGGACAAAGGTTCCGCTAAATTTAACCTTCCACAGCTTCTTGTATTTGCCATCTCTGCTTCTTGTAAAAATTAAAATGCTTTATTTTTTTAAAGCTTTTGCCAAAAAAAAGCCTGTCAAAAATCCGCCTATATGGCCCCAATAAGCCACCATATTTGATCCGGAAAACAAGGAAAAAAACTGCAAAAAAAACCAAGCCGAGATAAAAAAGACGGCCGGCACCGATATAATTGTCCAAATGAATATTAAAGGCACCAGGGTCTTAATTTTGTTGCGAGGGAAAAAAACCAAATAAGCGCCCAGCACTCCGCCTACGGCGCCCGAAGCTCCGATTACGGGGATTTCTTTGCTTACCGCGGCAAAAGAAAATAAAACAGCCGAACCTAACCCGCAAAAAAGATAAAAGAATAAAAATTTAAGGCTGCCGACTTTTCTTTCAACATTTTTGCCGAATATCCACAAAAACCACATATTGCCCAATAAATGTAAAAAATCGGCGTGCAGAAAAAGAGAAGAAATAACTGTAAAATTATTGCGACCGGATAAAAAATCAGCCGGCACCAATCCGTAAGAATCCACAAAAGCTTCCAGCTCCTTAAACGAAACCAAAAAAACAATTGCATTCAAAGCAATTAGAAGAAGGACGGCCCAAGCTTTCCTGTTTTTAAAATGAGACTCATCGTAAAGGGGCAGCATTGCGAGAAACTAGAAGTTAGAGAGAGCGGATTCGGCAGTCTTCAAAAAAAGGAGCGATAACCTGCTGGACTTCCGTCAAATATTCCAAAGGGTAAGGAGCAATTTTTTCAAATTCAGGGTCAATTGTTTTTTCGGAACGAAAATTTTGCAAATAATATCTTTTTGCCGGAGATATCCATCGCACGATATTTAAAATATCTTCGCGGGAATGGATGCTGGGCACGACAGTAGTCCGAAATTCGTAATCCACTTTCTCGGATTTTATAATATTGATGCTTTTTTGGATATCAAAAGCCTTATTTTGCCCATGGCAAACTTCCGCATAACGCTCAAAAGGCAGTTTGACGTCCATGGCGATATAATCCAGCAGCCTATCGCTTATCAGCTCGTCCAACAGCTTCGGATTGGATCCGTTTGTGTCAAGCTTAACCTCAAATCCAAGCGTTTTTATCTTTCGGCAAAACAAAGGAAGATCTTCATTCAAAGTGGGCTCTCCGCCGCAAATCACTACCCCTTCAAGAAGCCCTCTTCTCTGTTCTAAAAAATCCAAAAACTCTTTTTCTGTTGTTTTGGAAAGCTTTTTTATCGCTTTCGGCTCCACCAGCTCTCCGGAATGGCACCAAGGACAGTAAAAGTTACAGCCGGCCAAAAAAACAGTGCAAGCAATTTTGCCCGGAAAATCAATCAAAGTCGTTTTTTGGATTCCTCCTATTTGCATAATAAAAAATCAAATGATTTATTTCTTGGCAAGATTTTTAGGAGTTTTAAAAACCTTTCTTTGGCTAAATTCCTGCTGTTTGCCGTTATTCCACTGCCCTACCGGACGGTAATAGCCCACTATCCTGGAATAAACTTCGCATGGCTGCTTGATGGTGCATTTTGGACATTCAAAATGTTCTCCCTCCAAATAGCCGTGAGTCGGACAAATTGAAAAAGTGGGAGAAAAAGTGATATAAGGAAGCTTGAATTTCTCAAAAACTTTTTTGATTAAAGCTTTTACCGTTTGAATATCGGAAATTTGTTCTCCTAAAAACAAATGCATTACGGTGCCGCCGTTATACTTGCATTGCAAGCTGTCCTGCAATTTTAAAGCTTCAAAAATGTCGTTGGTATAATTTACCGGCAGCTGGGAGCTGTTCGTGTAATAAGGAACTTTTTTCGTTCCGGCGCAGACAATATCCGGATATTTTTCTCTGTCTTTCTGCGCCAAGCGATAAGATGTGGATTCGGCCGGAGTAGCTTCCAAGTTATAGATGTTTCCGGTTTCTCTTTGGATTTTGACCAATTCCTCGCGCATAAAGTCCATAACTTCCAAGGCAAAATGCTGGCCTTTTCTTGTCGTAATATCTTCGCCGATAAAATTCAAAGCCGCTTCATTCATTCCGCTAATGCCGATGGTTGAAAAGTGATTGGCAAAATAAGCGCCTCTGGCTTTTTTGACTCCATCCAAATAAAATTTGCTGTAAGGATAGAGGCCTTTTTCTATAAAATGCTCCACTGTTTTGCGCTTGATTTCCAAAGACTCTTTTCCGAGCCGGATAAGCCTGCCCAACTTTTCAAAGAACTCCTTTTTGGTTTTAGAAGTATAAGCAATCCTCGGCAAGTTAACGGTAACCACTCCGATGCTTCCCGTTTTGCTTCCCGACCCGAACAATCCTCCTCCTCCGCGGTTATATAATTCTTTCAAATCAAGCCTTAAGCGGCAACACATTGAACGGACGTCTTCCGGACTCATATCTGAATTTATATAATTGGCAAAATAATTGGTGCCGTATTTCGCGGACGCCTTGAAAATGCCGTCAAAAGCCGGCTCGTCCCAAGGAAAATCTTTGGTAATGTTGATGGTCGGTATCGGAAAATGGAACGGCCTGCCTTGACGGTCTCCTTCCAGCATAGCTTCAAAAAAAGCCTTGTTAAAAATCTTCATTTCTTCGGCAAAATCGCCGTAATTTTCGTCTTGCGGTTCTCCTCCGATTAAAACCGGCTGGCCGGCATAGACCGAAGACGGCCTTAAATCCAAAGTGATATTGGTAAAAGGACAATTTCCGGTTATGAAAACCTTGCCGTTTCTCCGAGCTATCACTGTTCCGTTTTCCGTATTGGGGCACCAAATTATGCCTTCGTAATTTACTTTCTTTATTTCGGAAATGTAAGTTTCCGGATGATCAATCAGTCTTAGAATATAAAGATCTTTTTTCCCTACGCCTGTCGGATTTCTTTTTAACACGGTAAAACCGTATCCTGCATTAACGATAATAGCCTCCAAATCAGAAACTATCCCTTTATCTGTTGTGGCTATTTTACAGCCCTCCTTGCCGTCGGCTTTGATATAAGTTTCTAAGAAAATCCTGGATTGCCTTCGGCTTAAATTCAATAAATAATCGGGAATAAAATGGACAGCTTCATTGGTTCCGAACCAATCATGGATTTTTTTGGAATCCTCGGCATTCATTCTTATCTGTTGAACTTCTTCCCCCAAAGAAGCGGAAGAATGGGCTGAATAAGCCAACTTAAAATGCTTCAGCAATCCGACTATCTCCTCATAGTTGTCTTTATTCTTGATTTTGGATTGATAAATACTGACTCTGTGGCAACACCTATGCTTGCCCGGCCTTTCAACGCTCCCTTCGCTTATTATCCAAGCCATTAATTTTATTTGTTCATCGGAAATTTTGGCTTCAGGGGCTGTATTTTTACCGGCTATCGGAACAATAAGCGGAGATTTTAATTTCGCCACATCCTCAATCGGCTCCAAAACATATTCTTCACTGTTGAATTTTTTTCTTAAAACATTATGCTCCGGAGAAATCAGCTGGTCTTGGATTCTATTCTTCAAATTATACATTATTCCTTTGTATTGCTTTCTAAAAACAAAGTTGGCTTTTTTCGTTTCTATCTCTTTGGTTTTTATATTTAAAGTTTTAATTTCATCGCCTTTTTCTATTTCGTCATATCTTTTCCACCCGTCCGGAGCTAATATTTCCGTATCTTCGGACATACATTGGAACCCGACCCTGGTCGGAATCGCCATATTAAATAAAAATTCCTGCAAAGCCTGCTTCACCTGCTGATAATTAAGATTGTCATACCTGATAAAAGGCGCCAGCAAGGTATCAAAGTTGGACACCGCCTGCGCTCCGGCGCTTTCGCCCTGCAAAGTATAGAAGAAATTGACCAATTGGCCCAAAGCCGACCGAAAATGCTTAGCCGGTTTGGTTTCAACTTTCCCGGGAACTCCGGTAAAGCCTTTTTGCAAGATCTCATAAAGATCCCAGCCGCAGCAATAAGTGGCAAGAGTATCAAGGTTGTGGATATGGAAATCTCCGTTTTCGTTCGCTTCTTGAATCTCTTTAGGATAAATCTTTTTAAGCCAGTATTTTTTAACCAAATAAGAGACTCCGTAATGGTTCAACCCCTGCAAGGAAAAAGCCATATTGGCATTTTCTTTTACTTCCCAGTCAAGCTTGTCCAAGTACTGGTCCAAGCGATCAACCGCTTCCTCAAAAATTTGCACATTGTCGCGTAAATCGCGGCGCTGCTGGCGGTAAAGAATATATCCTTTGGCTGTTTTGACAAGCCCTTCCAAAATTAAAACCTCTTCAACAATGTCTTGTATTTGCTCAATTTGGGGAATTTCCTCTTTTTTAAACCTTCTTTCCAATATCTTTATAATCTTTTCGGTTAATTCTTCGCTTTTTTCCCCGTCGGCCTCTCCGCTGGCAGTCAAAGCTTTAAAAACGGCCTTTTGTATTTTTTGCGGGTTGAAAACAGCTATTCCGCCGTCTCTTCTCTGCACTTTGTCTATTTTGGATTCCAGTTTTGTTTCCATTGTTGTTGATTTAGGTTTTTTATCTTTTGGCCTGTCCTTTTTGGAGCAAAAAATCGCAAAAAAATTGTACCGGATTTCTTATTATAGCTTCCGTAAAAAAGGCCTGTCAATTTTGACAAAGCTTGAAAAAGTTTTATGGCTAAGAAGCTTCCGATCCGCAGGCGATTACAGTTACCTTAAGCTGTCCTTTTTTTAAATTTTTGTCCATTGAAGCGCCAAAGACAACCTTTGCGCCGGCCGGAACCTCTTTTTTTAAGAAATCTCCTATTTTTGAAACTTCGCTGATTGAAAAATCTCCGTTGGAAGAAGCGTTAAACATTACGCCTCTTGCCTTGCCCAAAGGAAAGGCGACAATAGGCGAAGAAATCGCCTGATCCAGGGCAATCCTTGCGCGATCTTTTCCCGAAGAAATGCCGGAGCCGAAAAAAGCCATCCCTCCCTGTTTCAAAATTTGCTTGATATCGGCAAAATCAACATTTAATATCCCCGGATTGACAACAATACCCGCAATGCTGGAAATCGCTTCTTTTAAAATGTCGTCGCATTTAGAGAATGAGGCTTCCACCGTCGCGTCAAGAGAAACTATTCTTGAAAGCTTGTCGTTGCGGATAACAATTAGAGTATCCACTTTTTCGCGAAGCTCTTTTAACGCCGCGGCAGCGACATTTTTTCTCTGTCTTCCCTCAAAAGAAAAAGGCAAAGTTACAACGCCTATCACTATTGCTCCTGTTTTTTTCGCTATTTCAGCCACTACGGGAGAAGCTCCCGACCCTGTTCCTCCTCCCAGCCCGGCGGCTAAAAAAATAAGGTCTGAATTTTGAAGGATTGAAGCAATCTCCAAGCTTTCTTCTTTAGCAGCCATTTTTCCGATTTGAGGGCTCATCCCCGCCCCCAGTCCGGAAGTAAGCTTTTTCCCTATTCTTAATTTTTTATGAGCATTTTTTTTATCCAAATCCTGCGCATCAGTATTTAAAGCGATTAGTTCTATATTTCCAATGCCGGCTTTCATTATGCGATCAACCGTATTTGACCCGGAACCGCCGACTCCGACAACTTTTATTTTTACCGCTGGGATATCCATATTCTTTATATCTGTGCTCCTGTTATATGCTTTCTAATAAAAAAGGCTTTCCGCCTTTGCCAGCCTTATACTCCGCCGGATGCTAAGGAACGAAAGGCTTTAAAATATTTTTTACCTTGCGCCATATTCCATGGCTTTTCACTCCCGAAAAAAAATGGTTTTTCGGAAAATCTCCTTTTTTGCTTTCAATAATCAGCCCGCAGACCGTAGCCAAAGAGCAGTCTTTTTCCAACCCGACAAAACCCCGCGCATAACCGATGCGGGAAGGAAGCTTTAAAACTTTTTTTGAAACATCAACGATACCCGGCAGCTTAACGCCTCCTCCGGTTAAAACAATTCCGGCCGGCAGAAGCTCTTGGCGGCCGATTTTTTTCAATTCTTTTTGCGCCAGCTCAAAAATTTCATCAACTCTTGCTTCAATAATCTTTTTAACCTGCTTTTGGGAAAAATTAAGATAGTCTTTTTTAATTTCTTCTTTTGCCTGCAAATTGCTTCTAGACCCTTTTATATTTACGGAAATGGCTTTTGCCCCTATTTCTATTTTTCTTTTTCCCGTTTTTTTTGTTTCTGCGCAAGAACTGAATTCTCTTTTTATTCTTTCGGCTATATCAATTTCGGTTTTTAATCCAATGGCAATATCGTTTGTAATATTGGCCGAACCGACAGGAAAGACAGCCAAATCCATTAAATTTCCTTCTTCGTAAACCGTTAATCCGGAAGTGCAAGCCCCTATATCCAAAACAGCCACCCCCAATTCTTTTTGGCGGCGGTCCAAAACCGCATTAGACGCGGCCAAGGGAGAAGGAAGAACGCTTTCCACTTCCAACCCGGCCTCGCCGACAGCTTCAATTATATTCTCAATGTCCAAGGCAAAGATTGAAAGCAAAAAAGCTTCCAGTTCAAGCCTGACTCCCTGCAATCCCAGCGGCTTCTTTAATTCGGCTTCGCCGTCCAATATCCATGTTTTCGGAAAAATATCAAAAACTTCACGATTGGAAGGAAGGCTTATATTTTGAGTTTCTTCTAAAATACGGTCTATATCTTCCTGGCACACCTTTTGGTTTGCCGGCGAAACGGAAATCAGCCCGCGGTTGGGAACAAGCTGTATCTTTGAGCCGTTGACATTGACAAAAACCTGTTCAATCCGGCTGCTGCTTTTAGGAAATTTATCTAGGATTTGGGAAACTTTTTCAGCTACCTCTTTCGGATTCCCCACTCTGCCCTTTTGGACGCCAAAAGAGTCCATTCTTTCAAAAAAAACGACTTCCAGTTCTTCAGTTTTGGGATTTTCCCTTGCCGAAAGAATTTTAATGGTGTCGCTGCCGATATCCAAGCCTGTAATAATCTGGGATTTGGACATAAATTTGTTTCTCTTTCGGCTTTACGCCTTAAAATTAGCGCCCCTTTGCCGAACAAACGTTCAGGGCTTTTTATTATCAACGTCTTCAAAGTCAGCAAATCGCACAATATTTTTGGACATAGTAATCTTGCTTTTCTTCCATTCTTTTCGCTTCTTCCTCTCCTTTTTCGTGATCGTATCCAAGCAAATGCAACAAGCCGTGTATCAATACGCAACAAATTTCTTTTTTAAAATCGTTTCCGTTTTCTTTAATCTGTTCTTCTATAAAACTTAAGCAAATTATTATTTCTCCCAGCGGCCTTATCTCCATTTCTCCTTTAACTTCGCCGCTATTATATTCAAAAGAGAGAACATCTGTCGTTTTGTCTATCCCTCTATGCTTCTTGTTTAACTCCCTCATCTTTTCCGCGCCGATAAAGGCGGCTGAAACATTGCACGCTTCACAAGATTCCTCGTCTCTCAAAACATTTTTAATAATCTTGCCTAAACAAACTTCGTCAATTTCAAACAAAGTTAAATTGTTGAATTCAACCATAAAGTTAATTTATTTTAACAAATAGGAAAAAACAGGGCAATTGGGGAAAACCCGAATCAGCCTCAAAATTCCATAAAATTTTCGCCCGAAACAGATAAATTTATTGTATATCTACGCTTTTCCAATAGATATCGCTGTTTTCTTTTGCCCCATAAAATATTTTTTTGTTATCGGCGCTAAAAAACAGCTCAAAAAAAGCTCCTTGCTCAATTTGCAATTCTTGGTCGTTTACAACCAAAAACTTGGACGAATCTTTGGAAACGATATAAGCCAAATACTCGCTGTCCGAAGAAAAAACCAAATCCCCCGACAAGTTGTATGGAAAGGGCTTCTCTTGCCCGCTAAGCACAAGAATTTTATTCAGCCCTGTCCCTGCCACATAAGCCAAAACTTCGCCGTTCGGGCTGAAAACCGGATTTTTTATCAAAGAATCGTATTGCTTCCCTTCTTGTCCGTCTATTAATACCGCCTTTTTCTTTGAAGCCGCGGCAATACAGAAAAAATGGCTGCCGCTGCCGTTAAATCGGCATCCCGTTATATCGTCATATCCTTTTCCTATTTGCCCGTTAATAAAAATAAATTCTTGCGCAAGCTTTTTAACTATTAAAATAACGCTTGCGCCGTTCGGGCTGAAATAAACGTTTTGCAGCTGATAGCCGTCCGGCATTTCAGCTATTTTAAGACTGCTTGATGAGGACTCGCCGAGAGCCGAAGCACCGGAAGCCTCTTCTTCTTGGCCGGACAAAAGGTTTTCCTCTTCGCTTGTTTCTTCAAAAGAAATATTCGGTTTTGCGCTTTGAATTTTTTGATCCACATACCAAAAACCGAAAGCGGTTCCTCCTAAAAGCGAAAGAATAAAAAATATAATAATAAATTTCCTCCAAAAAATAGACGCCTTGCTTCTTATTCGGCTGGGATGTATCGGGCCGCTTTTTTCCATAGCTTCTTCTACGTCTAAAATCGGCCAGCCTGCGCCGACCAGCTCTTTTTTAATCTGCCTTTCGTCCATTCCGCTGCTTTTCGCCTCTCTTATATAATCGGAAAGTCTAGAATCCATAATTTAATTTTAGCAGAAAAAAATAAAATGCAAAATCCACAAGAGCATTGAGGATGCGCTAATTTTATGATAAGGCTAACTTAAAGCTTGAATACGAATAAATGGCAAAAATTTCATCAATCATTATCGCTTTTTTGGCTATCGTTAGCGGTTTTTTGTTTTATAACGGATTAAAATATCTTCTTTTGCCGGAATATGCCGAATCTTACTTCGCTTCTTTTGCCTCTTGCTCTTGCCAAAAAAATTTCGGAACGGAAATAAAAATTAATTTTGTCCCAAAAGAAAAAGCCAAGCATAAAATCCCTTATTATGAAATTCAGGATCTGCCGGAATACGGAAAAAGCGTCATAACTTTGCATAATGTTGAATCAATAAAAGATTTTTTCAGCTACGATGAAATAGTAAACAGCCCCCTTCTTTCAAGCTTGGACTACAAACTTGAGGGAAAAAACCTTTTGGTTGAGTTAGAAAGAAAAGGAAGCTGCCTTCCGCTGGAAATAATTGAGAAAGAACAATCTATTTTTTTTATTTTAAAATCGGGAAATGAAAATTATCCGATAATCACGGATCAAAAACCGGCTGACAGCGGAACCGCCTCTCCGGGATTTAAAAAAATCAGTTTTAAGGCCGTATTAAAAAATCCTTTAAAGAAATTTTTCTTGTCTTTCCAAGGAGAACCGGTAAATTTGTCCGGCGTTGACATTTCCGGCGGCACTTTGCCGTATCAATATCTCTTTGAGTTCAAGGCAAATATTGAAAAAGACAAAGAATATCAAGTAAAAGCGATTATTACCGACAATCAAGACCAAGCCAGCATTTACAACTGGACTTTTATGGGACAAATTCCGGTTGAAGCCGCTTTAGGGAAAGATCGCTTCAAATATCTTGGCTGGTGGGGACAGATAAACGCTGACGGAATAAACGTAAGGGAAGAACCCAGCGCTTCTTCAACCAAAAAAGGAAGCTTGTCTTCCGCAAACAGAGTAAAAGTTTTAAAAGAAGTCTCCGGACAAGAGATAGGCGACAATAATGTTTGGTATGAGATAGACGGAGGCAAATATCCTCATTCTTATATTTTTTCCAGTCTTGTTTCTCCTTTGCCACAGCCCGAGCCTCCTCAAACAGTAACTGCGCCGGACGAAGTGAAAGAAGGGGAATATTGGATTGATGTTAATCTTTCAAAAAAAATTCTCACTCTCGTTGATTACGACAAACCTGTTTTCGCCACTTATGTTTCCATTGGCAGAGAAGAAAACCCCACTCCGGCGGGGATATTTAATGTTTGGTATAAGCTGAAAAAAGCGACTATGAAAGGAGGACCGCCTCTTGTAAAACAAAAATACGAGCTTAAAAACGTGCCCTATGTGATGTATTATCAAGGATCTTATGCCGTCCACGGCACTTACTGGCACGATAAATTCGGAACGCCGCAAAGCGCCGGATGCACAAATATCACCCAAGGAGACGCCGCATATATTTTTGAAAAAACCAATCCGATTGTCCCCGCAGATAAGAATTATTTTGTTTCCAGCAAAGAAAATCCCGGCGTGCTGATTTACAATCACGAATAATTATTAAAAGCCAGCCGGATATTGACCTCATTCTGCTTTATTCAACTTTGCTCAATTTGATAATGAAGATCTATCTTTTCTCTTATTTCCGGCAAAGCTTTAATGGCCGCTTTTTCCCCTTCCTTGATAATGCTTTCTCCTCTTCCTTTCAAAAGGCGGTCCAGCCCCAAAAAACCAAGCCCGGAAATATTCGGCTCAATAACAACATCGGCCGGCCTTAAACATTCTTTGGAAAGATTATACTGCACCGATTCAATGGATCTGGCGGCAATCTCATAAACGCCTTCTTTTGTTTTTTGTCCGGCGTCAAAAGCCGTCTTATTATACAAGTTAACCGCAATAATAATGTCCGCGTTCATATCTTTCACCGCATCCACGGGAACGGGATCCGACATTCCCCCATCCCAAAAACAGCGGCCAAACAGCTTTATCGGCTTAAAGACAAGCGGAAAGGTCGCGCTGGCCTGAACAGCCGAAGCAACGTCCCCCTCTTTGATTATAATAGATTCGGCCGTATTGAAATCGGTAGCAACTGCCCTGAAAGGAATTTTTAAAGAGCCAAAAGAAGAATTTTCCAAAAGACGAGAAAGAAATTCTTTTATTTTTTCTCCTTTGATAATTCCTCTTTCAAAAGAAAAGTCCATTGCCAAAGTTAATAACTTTGACAAATCATTGTTAACGGTTACTTCTTCCACCTTTTTACTGTCTTTAAAAAAAGAGTATATTGCCCCCACTAAAGCTCCGGCGCTGGTTCCGGCAACGCAGTCTATCGGAATATTGTTTTTTTCCAAAACCTTAAGCACCCCGATATGGGCATAGCCGCGAGATCCGCCGCCCCCGAGAGCAAGGCCGATTTTAAGATTCTTTTTTTCGGTCATATTGCTTAGATTATAGCAAAATGCCGACAAAATAAAAAAGCCCGGAAAAAATCCCGGCTTTTTGGATTGCAACCCGCGTTTCAATCGGTTTTTTACTTTCCCTGCAGTAATTCTTTTACAACCCTGCCTACTAAAGATCCGTCCGCTTTTCCTTTGGTTTGAGGCATCAAAACCCCCATAACCTTGCCTATGTCCTTATTGCTTTCGGCTCCCGTTTTCTGTATGGCTTCTGCGGCCAGTTTTCTTATTTCCTCTTCTTCCATCTGCGCGGGAAGATAAGACGAAAGTATTTCCAGCTCTTGCTTCTCTTTTTGCGCCAGTTCAGATCGTCCGCCTTTTTCATACTCACGGGCGGCCTCCCTGCGCTTTTTGGCCTCGGAAAAAATAGATTCAACAATCTCCTGGTCGGACAATTCGCTTTTTTTGGCAAGCTCATCTTCGGACAAACCCGGTTCCTGCCCGGCTATCAAAGCTCTTTTGCTTATCGCTTTATTGTTAACGGCCGCAACAAGCATCCTTAAAGTTGAGACCTTGTTTTCTTCTTTATTTTTTTGAGCGGCGATTAAGTCGCTTTTTATTTTTTCCATCATCATATTGCAAAAAAAGCCGCAAGCTTCTCTAAAAAAGACGCGCGGCTGTGTAAAGAAACTGATTAAAGAAATTATCTTCTTCTCCTCTTTGTGGATTTTTTAATAAGTTTTCCCTGTTTTTTCAATTCCTGAAACTTCTTTTTTTTGTCTTCGCGCAAAACAGCCGCTCTTTTCTGCAAATTTTTGCTTTTCGGTTTTTCGGTAAATTTTCTTTTTCTAACCTCAACCAAAACTCCGCTTCTTTGAACGGCGCGATTAAAGCGATATATCAGGGATTGAGAACTTTCCTGTTTTTGTTTTTTGACTTCAATGCTCATATTTTAAAATCTTCTTCGGCTGCGCTGTTCTACAGCCTTTTTTTAATTTCTTTTATTATATCTTTTTGGTCAACCGTAACTTGCTGGCCGTTTTCCATATTGCGAATAATAATTTCTCCGCTTAAAGCCTCTTTTTGGCCTAAAATCAAAGTGTATTTCGCCCCCAAATCGCTTGCGCGGGCTAATTGGTTTTTTAAAGAATCTCGGCCAAGCGATTCAAAAATTTTAATCCTTTCTTTGCGGAAATCTTCTAAAAGCCTCAAGGTCTTTCTTTTTGCCAAAATTCCTATTTGAGCTAAAAATATTTGCGCGGTCGGAGACTTTGGCCTTATTTTCTTAGCTTTCATTGCTTCAATTACTCTTTCAACGCCGATATTCCACCCGCAAGCGGGAATATCCTCCTCCGCCCCCAAGGATTTTGCTAGTTTATCATAACGTCCGCCTCCTGCCAAGGACCCCGCTTGAATTTCTACCTGTTCCTCTTCTTCTTCATTTTCTGCGCCGGAAAGATCTTCTGTTTCTTCTGTTTCTTTTTTTTCAGGCTTTTCTTTCTTTTCCGGAGACAATCCCACTTCAAAAACCGTATTTGTATAGTAATCAAAGCTTCTCACTAAAAAAGGATCCAAAACATAGCTGATTTTTATCTCGTCCAAAATCTCTAGAACTTCCTTAAAGTGCTGATGGCACTCGGGACAAAGATGGTTGATAATCTGCGGAGCTTCGCTTAAAAGATGGCGGCATTTTTCATTTTTACAATTAAAGATTCTTAAAGGATTTGTTTTGATTGTCCCTTGGCATCCGGAGCATAATTCATTTTTTCTGTTTTTTAAAAAGCTTAACAATATTTTTTTGTAAGACGGCCGGCAATTGGAATCGCCTACTGTATTAATTCTAACCGTTAAGTTTTTCAACCCCAATTCTTCCAAGATAGCGGTTAAAATCAAAATTATCTGCGCATCGGCTGTCGGACTTTTTTCTCCGAAATATTTCAGTCCAAATTGATTAAATTGCCTGTGATGGCCAGCTTGCGGTTTTTCATAACGAAAGAAAGAGCCAAAGTGCCAAAGCCTTACGGGCTGAGTCCATGAATTCATTCCATGCTGAAGGTAAGCTCTCATTGTCGGAACTGCCGCTTCCGGCCTTAAGGCTAAAGCTTCTTTTCCTCTTGTCCGAAAAACATACATTTGCTTCTCTACCATTTCGGCGGATTCCCCTATGCCGCGGGAAAAAAGATCAGCCGCTTCTAAAATTGGCGTTTCCAATCTTTCAAATCCGTAAAAATCAAGTATTTTCCGGCCGGCATTAATTACCTTTTGGTAATAAAAATCATCTTGAGGCAGAATATCGCACATCCCCAAAGGATTCTGAAATTTATTTTTATCCATATTTTCTTAAATACTTTCCGCTATTTTTAAAAATTAATAGCCGAGAGAAAGCAAGAGGCTCAAAAATTCCGGCAAAGAAAACTGCAAGGCTGATTTGCCTATAATATTTTCTTCGGGGAGGGTTCCCCATCGGCGGGAGTCAGACGAAGCGTTGCGATTGTCTCCTAAAACAAAATATTGATTTTCTTTTAGCGTAATAGGAGCGAGATCGTCTAGGTTTTTCCACTCTTTTATAAATTTCTCGGGAAGATAGCTTGATTCGTTTATTATTGAAACGCCCCCTTCTTTGGAAATATAAATTTGCCCTTCTTTAATCTCTACGGTTTCGCCGGGCAATCCGATAACTCTTTTGATGTAACGGTCGGAAAGATTGTAAGGATATTTAAAAACTATCACGTCCCCTCTTTCCGGCTCGTTGAACCGATAAGAAATTTCATCTATGATCAAATAATCGCCGCTGTGATAGTTGGGTTCCATAGAGGCTCCCTTTACGACAAAAGGTTGAAACAGAAAATAGCGTATAGGCAGGACGATCGCTATGGCAACAATCATTATCTTCAAAACATCCAATAAAAATAAAGAGAAAATTTTAATTTGAGCGCTCATAACACTTAACATCATACGATAATCCCAATGCTTTGACAAGTCCTGTTTTTTCTTCCAAAAACGAGCCTTTAAAAGAAAAAACGGATTTCGCCAAGGTTAAAAAGTGCTATAATAATTATAATCTTTATACGCGGAAAAATTAAAAAATTTAAGCTTTGGAACTATAGTTTTGGCTTCCAAATTTTGAACTGATATTATGTTTATCGTCGCCGGGCTCGGCAACCCCAAAAAAACCTTGGAAAAAACGCGGCACAATGCGGGATTCCAAGCTCTAGATGTTTTTGCAAAGAAAAATATTTTTTCCGAATTTGTCTTGGCAAAAAAATATAACGCTTTGGTTAGCGAGGGATTTTTAGGAACGCAAAAAATAATCGCCTTAAAGCCCCAAACTTTTATGAACGCTTCCGGCTCGGCGGTAAAAGCAATTATAAAAAACTTCAAGCTAAGACCGCAAGACTTAATCGTTGTCCATGATGACGCCGACTTGCCGACAGGATCGCTAAGAATATCCCAAAACCGCGGCCCGGGAGGCCACAAAGGAGTCTCCTCAATCATCCAAGAGTTAAAAAGCCCAAATTTTATCAGAATAAGAATCGGGATCGCCCCGTTTCCGTTGCAAGAAAAGAAAGGAAAAACTGATTTGAAAAACTTTGTGCTGAAAAATTTTACAGAAGAGGAAGAGAAAAAACTGGAAGCCGTTCTTAAAAAAAGCGCTGAAGCGATAGAGCTTATAATCCAAAAAGGAACGGAAGAAGCGATGAACCTATACAACTAGAATAAACGCTATGCTTAATTGGGATATAAAAACCGTTGCCTTAGACAGCTGCAACTACCCGTCTCGGCTAAGGCTTATTAAAAATCCTCCCAAGCTGCTGTATTATGCCGGCGAAATGGTTGCCGAAGAAAATTGCCTGGCTATCGTAGGCTCGCGAATCTGCTCTCCTTATGGAAAAGAAACAGCCTTGGAAATGGCTAAAAAGGCGGCGCAAAGCAGCCTAACCGTTGTTTCCGGCTTGGCGGCGGGAATTGACTCCATGGCCCATCAAGCGGCGGTTCAAGCAAAAAAAAGAACTATTGCCGTTTTGGGAGGAGGCTTGGATTTTCAAAGCTTTTATCCAAAACAAAATTTACGCCTGGCCGGACAAATTATTGAAAACGGCGGTGTTTTGATCTCCGAGTATCCGCCCAAGACAAAACCGGCCAATTATACCTTCCCCCAAAGAAACCGCATTATTTCAGGCTTGTCTTTGGGAGTTTTGGTTATTGAAGCCAGAATTAAATCAGGAGCTTTAATTACCGCAGATTACGCGAAGAAGCAAAATAAAAAAATTTTTGCCGTTCCCGGCCCCATACAATCTTCCAGTTCCCGAGGCTGCAACTTGCTGATAAAAAAGGGGGCGCGATTGACAGAAACTATTCAAGATGTTTTAAACGAATTAGGCTTGGACTGCTCCGAGAAGCCCGAAAGTTCTTTTCTCAAAAGCGACAATCCGAAAGAATTGTTAATTCTAAAATTATTGGGAGAAGGAAGCCTTAACATTGAAAAGATTATTGAAAAAACAAAGATAAACGCCGCCGAAGCAGCCGGAATTATTTCTTCAATGGAGCTAAAGGGCATAATAACGGATTTGGGAGGAAACAATTACGGAATCAACCGTTAAACAAATTTTCAATTTTCCTGCCGGCAGACAGGCATTAAATTTCCAATAAATTAATTTTTAGATCATACTGCGAAAACAGCTTGTTTAAAAAGTTGAAAATTAAAAATTTTAATGGCGGTTTTATTAAAAAAGAGAAACAGGCTATAATACCCTAGTTAATATTTATGAAGCTGATTATTGTTGAAAGCCCAACCAAGGCAAAAACTATTTCCAAATTTTTAGGCTCCGGCTGGGAAGCTTTGTCTTCTTACGGCCATATCCGCGATCTACCCCAAAAAAAATTCGGCATTGATTTGGAAAAAGATTTTGAGCCTCAATATACGATTGTTCCCAAAGCTAAAAAAAATTTGGATTTATTGAAAAAAGCCGTTAAAAAAGCTGACGAGATTATTATCTCAACCGATCCGGACCGCGAAGGAGAGGCCATTGCATGGCACTTGACCAAGGCTTTGGGGTTAAAGAATGAGGACTCTTACCAAAGAATCGTTTTCCACGAAATTACAAAATCCGCCATTGAAGAGGCAATGAAAAATCCGCGCAAGATTGATATGAGCTTGGTTGACGCCCAACAGGCTAGAAGAATTTTAGACAGGATAGTCGGATACAAGCTGTCCCCTTTTCTTTGGAAAAAAATCGTAAAAGGCCTTTCCGCCGGACGCGTCCAATCGGTTGCCGTAAGATTGGTTTGCGACAGGGAAGAAGAAATTAAAAAATTCATACCGCAAGAATACTGGAGCATCGCCGCCTTGCTTTTTAAGACAGGAAGCGAAAACAAATTTGAAGCAATGCTTTCCAAAAAAAACGGCAAAACAATAGCAAAGCTGGATATTAAAAACAAAGAAGAAGCCGGCCTAATATTAAAAGATTTGGAAAAAGCCGGCTATAAAGTGCTCTCCGTTGAGGCTAAAGAAACGAAAAAAAATCCCTTGCCTCCCTTTACCACTTCAACTATCCAGCAAGAAGCTTGGAAAAAGTTCCATTTGCCTTCCAAAATGACTATGGGCCTTGCCCAGCAGCTTTACGAAAACGGATACATCACTTACCACCGCACCGACTCTCTCAATTTATCGGAGTCTGCTTTGGCGGGAGCTAAAAACTTTATCGTCGGACAGCTTGGCCAAAATTATTGGGCCGGAGAATACCGCCGCTTCAAAGCAAAAGGACTGGTCCAGGAAGCGCATGAAGCCATCAGGCCGAGCGCAGCCGATCAATCGCCCGAGCAACTGGAAAAAGAAGGAAAGCTAAGCGGCTCCCAATTAAAACTTTACGGTTTGATTTGGAGGCGATTTATCGCCAGCCAAATGAGCCAAGCTGTTTTTGATTCCACTGCCGTTGATATTGAGGCCGCAGGAGAAAGCGCCAAATATATTTTCCGGGCCAACGGCCAAATTTTAAAATTTGACGGTTTTTTAAAAATTTATCCCTTGAAATTCGCGGAAGCGCAGCTGCCTGTTTTAACTGAAGGCGAAACTCTTAACTTGTCAGAGCTTAAGCCGGAACAGCATTTCACCCAGCCTCCCCCGCGCTACACCGAAGCCAGCCTAATTAAGGCTCTTGAAGAAAACGGCATCGGACGGCCTTCAACTTATGCCCCGACCCTGAATACCGTCCAAACCCGCAATTATATAGAGAAAGATGAAAATAAAAGATTCAAGCCTACGGAAATGGGAGGAATGGTCAACAATCTTTTAGTGAGCCATTTTCCTCAAATAGTTGATATAAAATTTACGGCAAAAATGGAAGAAGACCTGGACAAGATAGCTGAAGCCGAAAAAGAATGGGTAAAAGTTCTGAAAGAATTTTATGATCCTTTCGCCCAAAACCTCAAAGCCAAATACGATGAAGTTGCCAAAACAGAGTTGGCCGAATCAGCCACTGATAAAATATGCCCGAAGTGCAAAAGTCCTATCATTATTAAAATGGGCCGGTTCGGAAAATTTTACGCCTGTTCAAACTTTCCCGAATGCAAGCATACTGAAAGCATGAAAGACAACAATTTGCATATCAAATGCCCGAAATGCAAAGAAGGAGATATTATTAAAAAAATGAGCAAGCGGCGAAAACCATTTTACGGATGCTCCAAATGGCCGGATTGCGATTTCGCGGCTTGGGACGAACCGATTGACAAATTTTGCCCGGAATGCAAATCCATCCTTGTAAAAACCAAAAAGGGCATAAAATGCTCCAACAAAGAATGCGGATATAAAGAAGAAAGCGAGAAATAAAAGTCACAAAACTAAAAAACAGCGGATATCCGCTGTTTTTTTATTTCTTAAGGTTCTCAATCACCCCTTTAAGCGCCGAGAGCTGATCCGCAAACATTACCAAATCGGAGTCTTTAATGTCTTTTTCTTCTATCTGCTTGGTTGTTTTTATTTTGTCCAAATCTTCCCTTTTTAAAAAAACCAAAATGGATTCGGCTCCGGAATGAATCTTTATCTTCTTCAGATCATCGCCGGTAATTATCGCCAAATAATTATAGTTTTTTACCTTGTCTCCTTCTTTATCAATATATTCTTTCTCAAATACGGGAAAGAATTCTTCCTCGTTTTTTTGAGAAAGAACTCGGACAAAATCTTCTCCAAGCTCTTCTTTCACCTCTCTCATCAAAATTTGATAAGGAGTCTCTTCTTCCCCTCCTTTTCCTGCGGCCATAGGCTGAAGAACCTTGGCAAAAGATTGCGGCTTTAATTTCCCGTCTTTCCCAATTTCTTTATCCGTTCTGCGCTGCATGGGAAAAGAGCCGGCCTCCGGGCCGTCCTTTACAACACCGAACAAGCTGGCGATTGATTTTTGCATACTAAACATAATTTACATTCACGACAAAATATGTCAAGGAAGAGGCAATGGAGATAGAAAAGCTTCTGAAAAAAATAAAAAATTACAGCCCCGAAGCCGATTTGGAAACGGTCAAACGCGCTTATTTTTACGCCTTAAAAGCCCATAAAGGCCAGTTTCGGGCTTCGGGAGAAGAATATATCATTCATCCAATCGCAGTGGCCGATTTGCTGGCCGACTTGAAGCTAAGTTCAACCACTATTGCCGCCGGACTTTTGCACGATGTTGCCGAAGACACGAAATACAAGCTTTCCGACATCAAAAAAGAATTCGGAGCGGAAATCGCCTTTTTGGTGGACGGCGTTTCCAAACTTAGAAAAATAAGATACCAAGGAACGGAAAGCCAAATTGAAAATTTAAGAAAGCTCTTTTTGGCCATGGCCAAAGACGCAAGAGTAGCCTTGATTAAATTTTGCGATCGCGTCCATAATCTTGAGACCCTTAAACATTTACCGGCGGAAAAAAGGCGCAGAATCGCTTTGGAAAGCGCTGAAATTTACGCGCCGCTGGCAAACAGGCTCGGAGTGGGAGTTATCAGAACCAAATTGGAAGATTTATCCTTTCCCTATATCTTGCCGAATGAGTATAAGGAGCTGATAGCTAGAGTCAAAGACAAATACGAAGAAAGAATTAAATATTTGAAAAGAGTAAGGCCTGAAATTGAAAAAGAGCTAAAGAAAGAAAAAATCAAAAATTATCAAATAGACTGCCGCGCCAAAGGATATTACAGCCTTTATAAAAAGCTGGCCAAATACGACAACACCTTGGAAAAAGTCTACGATTTGGCCGCTTTGAGAATAATCGTTGACGATGTGGAAACTTGCTATAAAGTTTTGGGAATAATCCACAAAATTTGGCATCCGGTTCCGGGAAAAATGAAAGATTACATTGCCTTGCCCAAGCCGAACGGATATAAGTCTTTGCACACTACGGTAATCTGTTTGGACGGAAAAATAACCGAATTTCAAATAAGAACTTTTAAAATGCACAGCGAAGCCGAGTTCGGGATTGCCGCCCATTGGTATTATTCGGAACAAAAAGGATTGAAGGCCTATATTAAAAGAAAAATTTCCGCTCCTCCGGAAAAAGAAATTCCATGGATAAGACAGATGAAAAGCTGGATGGAAAAAAACAAAGGGCTTGCTTCGGAACAATATCTGGAGTCTTTAAAAATTGATTTTTTGAGCAACAGGATTTTCGTCCTTACTCCGCGCGGAGATGTTATAGATTTGCCGGAAAAAGCCACCCCGATTGATTTCGCTTACGCAATCCACGGAGAAGTCGGCACGCATTGTGCCGGAGCAAAAGTAAACGGAAAAATGAGCTCTTTGTCCGGTTCTCTGGAAAACGGCGATGTGGTTTCAATAATCACCGACAAGCATAAAAACCCGTCCGAAGACTGGCTAAGAATTGTCAAGACGACTTTCGCTAAAAATCAAATAAAGAAATTCTTGAAAAAACCTTCTCTTCCGCCGGAAGAAATCGGATTCAAGAAAAAAAATCCGATCCAAAGGCTTTTGCCCAAAATAAAATTTCCGGCAAAACCGGCGGAAAAAACGCAAAAATTATTGATAGGAGGCCACTCCGACCTGCTTTTTAAAATGGCTAAATGCTGTTCTCCAACTCCAAAAGACGAAGTTTCCGCTTATTTAACCAAGTATAACGGAGCCTCCATCCATAAAAATTCATGCCAAAATTTAAAAAAGCTCAAAGACGATTTTCCCGATAAAATTTTCAAATGCGAATGGGAGAAATAAAAAAAAGAGGGCATAAGCCCTCTTTTTTTGTAAGCCTATTCTATTTTTTTTCAACGGTTCCCAGCCATTCTTCCAATTCTTTTTTTGTTCTGAAAGTAAAAACCACTTTAAGCCTTGATTCTTTCTCTTTGACGAAAAAATTATCTATTCCAAAAATATTTTCAACTTTATTTTGAAGCTCTTTGATAACCGCTTTCGGATATTTGAACGCGCTCCTTTTTTCTTTGTTATCCAGCGCTTTCATTATTTCCTGCGCTCTTCTCTCCGCCTGCCTTACCGAATAATTGTTTCTGACGCATTCATCCGCCAATTTTTCCTGTCTGCCGGGAGTCTTAACCATTAGAATGGCTCTTGAATGGCCCTCGGACAATTTTCCAAGCTTGATGGCTTTTCTAACATTTTCAGGCAAAGTCAGCAGCCTCACAGTATTGCTTATGGCTACTCGGCTCGTTCCTACCAGATCGGCTATTTCTTGATGGCGCAGACCGAATTCTTTGAGAAATCTTTGATATGTTTCCGCTTTTTCAACGGGATTCAAATCTGAACGATGGACATTTTCAATCAAAGAAATTTCCAATTTTTCCTTTTCGGTCTGCTCTTTGATAATTACGGGAACTTGATCCATTCCTATCATTTTAGCCGCGCGCAACCGGCGTTCTCCCGCAACAATTTGATACTCGGGAACCATTCCCTGGGAATCTTTCTTCTCATTTTTCGTAACAATAATCGGCTGTAAAATGCCGTATCTTTTAATTGACTCGGCAAGAACATCCAAAGCCGATTGCTCAAAATCCCTCCTTGGCTGATAAGGATTGGGAACCACTAATTTTGTTTCAACCCAAAAAATAGTCTCTTTCTTGTTTTTTTCGTTTGAAGGCTGTTCGTCTTTTCTCGGGATTAAAGATTCAAGGCCTTTTCCTATCATTGTTAAAAATAATTTAAGCTTTAATTATGATTCTTTGTAGCTATAAATCAGCTCCTGCGCCAGCTCGCGGAAAGATTGGCTGGCCTTTGACTCGGGGGCGTATCTCAAAATAGTTCTTCCGTAAAAAGGCACTTCGGACAAAGAAACCGTTCTAGGAATTACCGCTTCAAAAACATATCCCGGAAAATTTCTTCTTACATCTTTGGCCACCATTTGAGAAATCTTATTCTGGCGGTTATACATCGTTAAAATCGCTCCCGATATTTTTATTTTACGGTCTAAATTTTGATTTATCAACTCCACCGTGCCTAAAAGCTGATCTAGTCCTTCCAACGCCAAATATTCGCATTGCACAGGTATCAAAACTTCGTCCGAAGCAACCAAAGCGTTTAATGTCAGCATTCCCAAGCTTGGAGGAGAATCTATGATTACAAAATCGTAATTGTCCTTGACTCTGTCAATAATTTCTTTCAGCTTAAACTCCCTGCCTTTCATTCCCACAAGCTCTACCGTAGCTCCGGCCAAATCTTGGCTTCCGGGCATAATATCAAACCCTAAAAATCCGGTATTTTTTATAACGTCCATAGGAGAAAGCTGCCCCATCAAAGCATTGTAAATTGATGTCGCAAGAGTTTTCGGCTTCATCCCCAAAGAAAAGGTGGCATTGGCTTGGGGGTCAACATCCACCAACAAAACTTTCTTGCCGTGAGCGGTCAAAAAAACCGGCAAATTGCTTGCCAAAATGGTTTTACCCACTCCCCCTTTTTGATTCGTAATGCAAATTACTCGGGCCATTATTATAAAATTATCACATCTAAAAATAATTTACAATCAGTCTTTTTTGTGTTTAAATGGGATGGTAAAAGAGGTCGTGCCGCGGTGTTGGAATGGTAGACAAGATGGTCTCAAAAACCATTGGCCGCAAGGCCGTGAGGGTTCAACTCCCTCCCGCGGCACCA
>JAQTVQ010000001.1:0-45161 GCA_028706715.1 Minisyncoccota bacterium
AAGAATAAAAAATTATATACAGGGCATATACATAATTTGAAATTAAGATTTGAGCTTCATCAAAAATAAAAAGCGGCGTCAACAAAAAGCAGAAGAGGCTTCTTTCACCAACAAGATTCCGTCCGCAGGAAAAAGTATTTAAAAACTTATTTCGGCAAAATATTTTTGAAAAATAGGCTCAAATTTTATTTAATAGAATAAACACTATGAATAAAAAAATCTTACTTAGCCTTTCGGTCATCGCCGCAGTGGCGACAATCGCGGTAGGCGGCACAATCGCTTACTTTAACGATGTAGAAACCAGCACCGGCAACACTATTACAGCTGGAACAATCGATTTATCTGTGAATGGTCAAAATGGCGGCACTATCTCTCCGATCATAACCGAAGGAGATATTAAACCTGGCGAGACAAAAGAGTCTGTGGTTGTTAATTTAACAAATTCCGGGAATAACGACGGTTTAGCTGATTTGCATGTCACTTCGGCAGTCCATAGTGAAGGAGCTACTTCAGAACCAGAATGCTTAGCGGAAAACAGTGGAGATGAAAACGCATGGAACGGAACTTCTTGTGTTGGCACTGGCGATGCAGGGGAAAATATTTGCTCTAAGATAACGCTAACTTATACTTATGATGCGAATGGCAACGGCGTGAAAGACGCCGGTGAGTCTGGAACATTGGGAACATTAGCCAGTAAGGGAAGTCTCAATTTAGACGTTCTACCAACTGGCGTTGATCGCAAGGTTTGGATTGATTATACCTTAGATTCAAACGCAACCAATAAATTTCAAGGTGATATTTGCACTTTCGCAGTTGACTTCACTTTAAAACAATTGGGAATCCCATAAAATGGCGTTTATTCTTTTGTTGATATTGGAAATCCTGAAAGCGAGTCTTCAAAGGATATAAAAGGTTGGAGCGATGCTATTTGGCCGCAAAGTGGCGGTTGGGGAGATGGAGATGATCAGACCATTAGAACTGTTGCCAGTAATTCTGATAATGTGAAATCCTCATTAGGAGATGTTGACGATGCAACTGTCGTAATGGATTTTGGCCCAACATCAGCCACAAAGAAAATTTACATTCGCCATTTGGATGGTCAAACAGACGACTCTTTCAAGGTATATGTTGATGGGACCCTCATCGATTCATATACAGATGCTTATTCTACTGAGACATGGCTAACATCTTCATTTGATGTCAGCTCATATACAGGAACACATGAGGTTAAAATAACTCTTACGGCAAGTCACTGGGAGAGTTTTGACAGCTACGGACAGCTCGGAATATCTTGGATAAAGATTGCTGACTAATTATTGAAAATCTAAGCTTTTTCGGTCGCCTCAAATCTTGTGAGCTTGGGGCGGCTCATAAAGGCTTTAAAATTTGATTATGGATTATAAAAAAATATTTTCCGACATTTTAGCTGTTTTCTTTGTATTGGTAATCCTGTTGTTGGTTGCTTCTCTTTTTCCGATACCCGGAAATGTTAAACTGTTTACCGTTCTTTCAGGATCAATGGAGCCCGCGATCCGAACCGGCAGCGTAGTAGCCATAAAACCGGCGAATGAATATGGAATCGGCGATATTATTACTTTTGGAGAAATCAGCAGAACAAGCGTTCCTACGACCCACCGCATCAAGGATATAAAAATAGATAATGGAAAAACATTATATATAACAAAAGGCGATGCTAATAATGCCGAAGATCAATCTCCTGTTTCAAAAGAATCAATATCCGGAAAAGTTTTTTTCACCATTCCGTTTTTAGGATACGGACTGGCTGCTATCAGACATCCGATCGGATTTCTGTTAATCCTTATCATTCCGGCTGGTATAATCATCTATGACCAAGTAAAAGTTATCTTATCGGAAACGAAAAAAGAAAAAGAAGATAAAAAATTGGAAAAAGAAAGCAAGGAGCCAAAAGAGCCTGAAAATAAAGAAATAAAAAATGGATAAAAAATTAAAACTGAATATATTTCCAATAGCTGTTGTCTTGGCGGCGTTTTTTGTTTTTTCCGCTCCTCAAAATTCTTTGGCCTGGTTTGACGACCTGGAAACGGCGGAAGCCAACACTATGTCCGCTTCCACTTTGGAATTTTCCGCTTCACCGGTTGATGATCTGCCCGCCGAAGGGATAGCTCCATTTACCGATTATAACCACCGGTTGGATTTGACTAAAATCGGAACCCTTGATTTTAATTATTCCATAAGCTTGGGAAATTTTGACGACGGCGGTTCAGGGCTGTGCGACAATCTGACTATAAAAGACGATGCGTCCGGATCGGATCCTGTTTTTATCAAAGATTACGCGCTTGCTTTGGCTTCTTTTCCGGAGAACTCCAGCTTGGAATTCACCATACGCCTTGTTGCAAACGCGCCCGAACTGCAAGATCAAACTTGCCGTTTCAGTTATAAAATTGTGGCATGGCAAACCGATATGCCTGATGCCGGCACCGGTTTTTCCGATGAAAAGCTGGTTGATGATTCCATTTTGAGCGATCCATGGATAGTTGAACCTCTCCAAACAGCAAGTCAGGTTTGTGAGCCTGAAGACAACGACACAAAAGAAGAAAAAGGCGATGAAGGACAGGGAGAAGAGCAGCCCGAAAAAAGCCCCGATGAAAACGACGGAGAAGATGGAAGCCCGCAAGACGAAGAACGAAAAGAGGAGTCTCCCGCCGAAATTGAAGAAACGAAAGAAGAACCGGCTATTGAAGAAGATCCTTCGGGTTCAAACGAGAAGCTAGAAAAACAGGAGCCGCCGGCGGAAGAAAATCAAGACTCTCAAAATAATGAATCTTCCGTAAACGGCGAGCCCTCTGAAGAAACCGAAAATTAAAAGAATATGGAAAAATTCCTAAAATTAAAGATCGCAACAGTTTGCTTTTTAGCTTTAGCGTTTTTTGCTTTTGCCGGAATAGGACAAGCTAAGGCTTCCGGCGATTTTGATATCCAATTTTCCGGAGAGCCCGGACCGATGTTTAATGTTTCCAATTTTTTGCCGGGAGATTCGGTTTCCGGTTCAGCAACGGTTCATAATGCGTCTTCTTTGGCGAAAAAAGCTGTTGTTTGGACCGATAATATAATTAATCCGACGAACGGCCAAGGCGTAAAACTGGGCAATATTTTGACAATGTCTATCGCAAGACAAGGAGAGCCGCCTTTTTACAGAGAAACCCTGACTAAATTTCTAAACGATACGGATAATGCAAGTTCTATTTTTGACGAATATGTTGTTTTGGAAAACAGCTTGCCTAGTCAAACTTCCAAGACATATATTTTTAAAATAGACTTTGATATCAATGCCGGAAATGAATACCAAGCGGCAATAGCCGGGTTTGATCTCAAGATAGGGTCACAATCCGACTTTGATAACAACACTCCTTCCACTAAAAGTTTTCTCTCAACCGGCGGCGGATCTGCGCCTCTTATTGAGCTTGAGATAACCAATGTAAGAGAAGAAAATATCCAAGAATCCGCTTCAACCATTTCTTGGGACACCAATGAGCCGGCTACCACTCAAATTATTTATTCCAGACACGACCAGCCTCACACTTTAACCGGCAACGCCCCTTATTACGGCTATGCCGGCATCTATCCAGTGCCCGAAGATCCTAATTTTGTTTATCATCACCAAGTTTCTTTAAACGGATTAACTCCTTGTTCCACTTATTACTACCGCGTCGTTTCGCATACGCAAGGCAAGGGAGATACTGTCAGCAGGCCGGAACAATCTTTTACGACTCTTTGTTCTCAAGGGCTGGAAAAAGAATCATTCGGAGACTTCCAGCAAAATTCAAATAATTATTCCGGAGACTTTCAAGAATTCAATAATAATCCCGGGACAAGATTAAACGGATCTTTAATTACGGACGGCCAGCCCGACGAGCAAAATGAAGAACCGCAGAATGAGCAAAAGGGAGAAGAAAAAGAAAACAAAAAAGAAAAAAAAGGATTTAATTTATTGGCCAGCCTAGCTTCCATTTGGGATAATTTGGGATTTAACGCCTACTGGCCGGACTTTCCATGGTGGATATTTTTGCTCTTCGCCGTTTATCCTTTAATCAAAGCCTTAAACCACTGGAACGAAAAACGCAAAAAAAGAAGCTTAATCTTTTTCCTTTTAAGTCTGATACCGATTATTGCCGCTGTTTGGGCGTATTTGAAATGCCTGCCATGGCAGCTTTTCATTATCTTTTTAATGGTAAGCGCTTTTGTTTGGCTGATTGACCGCCCTAAAAAATATTCTTAAAAAATTTGCGCGAAACGCAACCAATCTTGTTCTAAAATCGTATAATAAATTGTTGCTGTTGAACTAAAACTACTTCCAGTCTTTGCATCAAAAATAATTAATAATAATTATTAATTAAAATCAAAGATGAAGCCGGAAAACAGCAAAGAAAATTCAAGAAAATGCATTTGCGGAGAATGTCCTGTTTATTCCGAGTGCTGTCGCGAAAAAAACGAGCTGCTTTTTTGCGGACGCACCAATTCAATCTGCGAGCTGAATCAAAACAGGATGTGCATTTGCGGAGACTGTCCTATCCATTTTGAATACAATCTGCAGGGAGGCTACTACTGCGTTAACGAATTCAAAGGATAAAGACAAAAGACTTTCCCTTTATTTAAGTTCAGATCAAGCTGATTTGCGTTTTTTATTTTCTCTATATTGATTTATGCCTAAACAAAGCGTAAATTAAAACAAATTTTATGCCGGAACCAACCGACGCGGATCTCATTAAACAATATTTAAAAGGAGACGAAAAGCCGTTGGAGATCCTTATTAAAAGATACTTAAGGCCTGTTTACGGGCTTGCTTTCAGCTATTCCCGCAATCAAGCGGACGCAGACGACATTACCCAGGAAGTTTTTGTCAAAGTTTGGCGCCATATTAAAAAATTTGATTGTGAGAAAAGTTTTAAAGCATGGCTTTTTACCATCGCTAAAAACACTTCTCTTGATTTTCTTAAGAAAAAAAGAGCCATTCCTTTTTCCGTCTTTGAAAATGAAAACGGATATAATTTTGTCGCTGACAGCCTTGCCAGCCAATCGCCATCTCCTTTGCAGGAAGCGGAAAAAAAAGAAGCTAAAAGCTTTGTTTCCTCGGCAATCAAACATCTTTCTTCAAATTATCAAAAAATAATTTTTTTGCGGCACGATAAAGATATGACCTTTCAGGAAATAGCCGACTTTTTGGGAGAATCAATAAATACCGTTAAAAGCCGTTACAGGAGGGCGATTATTAATATCAAAAAGATTATCGGATAAAATTAAAAATCAACGCACCCAAAAACGGCCTTTCTTCGTATAATAAATAAAACCATATGACTAAAAACCGCATAGAAAAACCCATAAGCGCTTCTCCGGAGCCTCCGGAATATTTGTTTGGCAGAATAATGAGCCGTATTCATAAAGAAAGGGAAGAGGAAATAATCAAAAGAAGGATTATCCTGCTCTCTTTTGTTTCCGCAGCATCTTTTGTTTCCGTTTTTCCGGCTTTTCAAATACTGAAAGCGGATTTGGCGGCTTCGGGATTTTTCGCGTTTTTCTCTCTTTTGTTTTCTGATTTCGCAATTGTCGCGGCTTATTGGCAGAATTTTGTCTTTTCTTTGCTTGAATCTCTGCCGATTACAGGGCTTGCCGCAATTTCAATTTCTTCTTTGGCTTTTTTATGGTCAATAAAATTGCTAACCAAAGGCATTGGAGAAATCTCTAAAATTAATTTAACAGTAAATCAAAAATATGCAGGAAATAACTAAATTTTTTCAATCAAAATTATTCCAGGGGATATTGATAGGCATTGGCATTTTCTTGATTTTTCTCTTTGTTTTTAAAGTGGGAATGGTAGTCGGAGCAAAAAAAGCCGAATTTTCGGGAGATTGGAGCGACAATTATCATAGAAACTTTGCCGGGCCCAAGGGAGGATTTTTAAATAATTTCCAAGACAGGGACTTTATGGAAGCGAACGGGGTCTTTGGACAAATTATCAATATAGAAGATGCGAATATAATCGTAAAAGGAAAGAATAATATTGAAAAGGTTGTTTTATTTGAAGAAGGAACCACCACGATAAAAAAATTCCAAAAAGATTTAAGTCTTGCAGACTTAAATACAAATGATTCTGTAGTGATTATCGGCGAACCGAACAGCGAAGGGCAGATACAAGCCAGATTGATCAGGGTGATGCCTCCGATTCCGCAAAACCAGCATCCGCAGAAAAATCCCATACTTGCGCCGCCGTTAAAATAAAATTCGTCAAAACCAATTCTTAAAAAATTTTAAGCTGGCTTAATTTTGGCCAAAATTTATGAAAATCCTAGAAATGATAAAAAATATTGCGGGAAAAATTATCAGGCACAAAATCGTTTCATTCATAATAGCGGCTATCGCTATTGCCGGAGGAACCTTTGCTTTTAACGCTTTAGGGGGAGCATCCCAAATAAGATATGTTTTGGCCGCGGCTGAAAAAGGGAACATTATTACAACTGTATCCGGCAGCGGGCAGGTTTCCGCATCCAAGCAGGTAGATATAAAAGCCACTGTTTCGGGAGATGTAATTTCGGTAAACGCGAAAGTCGGAGACGAAGTAACAAAAGGACAGATTATTGCCCGGCTTGATTCAACTTCCGCCCAAAAGTCAGTAAGAGACGCCGAAACCAATTTGGAATCAGCCCAATTGGCTTTGGAAAAAATTTTGAAGCCTGCTGAAGATTTGGATATTCTAAAAGCGGAAAACAGCCTTGAACAGGCAAAACAAGCCGAAATTCAGGCCGAAGAAAATCTTGAAAAATCATACCAAGACAGTGTTGCCGCGCTGGAAACGATTTTTATCGGCCTTCCCAATATTATGGTTCGGCTTCATGACTTAATCATAGGAACAAGCATTTTTACGGATAACATCAATTATTACGTAAATGCCGCAAAAAAATACGATTCCGCCATTAGCCAATATGGAAGCCGCGTTTCTTCTTCTTATGAAAATTCCTCCGAAGAATATCAGGAAATATTTAATAAATATTTGAAAATCAGCCGATCATCGGACAGGCAAGACATTGAAAATCTAGTGGAAGAAGCCGTTGTCGCCGCTAGAGACATTTCCGAAACAACAAAAAATGCCGCTGATTTGATTTCGCACAGCTATAATGTAATTCCCGCGACGCAAGGAAAAACTGTCAGTGATTCCAATTTGGCTTCTCTTAATTCCGACGCAGCAACGATTAAAACCTATTTGACCAGCATTACTTCCGCAAAAAATTCCATTCAAAGCTGCAAGCAAGCCTTGATTAATGCCGAACTTTCAATAGCGGAAAAAGAAAAAACTCTTGAGGATTTAAAAGCGGGGCCTGATGAGCTTGAATTGAGATCTCAACAAATTTCCATCAGCCAAAAAGAAGAGGCCCTTGCCGAAGCCAAAGATAAATTAAACGATTACACCATAATAGCGCCGTTTGACGGAGTTATCGCGGCTATGGAAGTCAGCCAAGGAGATTCTATCGCCTCCATCTCTTCATACGGAACGATAGCAACGATTATTACAAAAAGCCGAGTGGCCGAAATATCCCTTAACGAAGTTGACGCTTCCAAGGTGGAAGTCGGACAAAAAGCCAGCCTTGTTTTTGACGCGATAGACGACCTGGCCATTGTCGGCGAAGTTTCGGAAGTGGACACAATTGGAACTGTTTCCCAAGGAGTCGTTTCTTATAATGTAAAAATACTTTTTGACGCCGAAGAAAACAGGGTTAAGCCGGGGATGAGCGTTTCCGCTTCCATCATAACCGAAGCCGATCAAAATCTTTTATTGGTGCCAAGTTCGGCCATCCAAGGAACGGAGGGATATTATTATGTTGAAACATTAAGCGCGGAAAACATTTTATCCGGCCAAAACGCAACCGGAAGCGAAGGAGTCTTCTCCTTATCTGATCCAATCCAAAAATCAGTTGAAGTGGGCCTGTCCGACGACACGATGGTTGAAATAATAAGAGGCATTGAAGAAAAAGAGCTTGTCGTCGTAAAAACAATTATTCAAACTGTTCAGAGCGGCTCTTCCTCGCAGGGACAAGGGCTTTTCTCTTTTCCGGGAAGCAGAAACTCTTCCAAAAGCTCCAACGGAAACTCCGGCGCTAAAGGCAATTCTTCTTCGGGCGGATCTATCCCAAGCGGAGGAAATTTCCCGGCAGGAGGAATGGGACCGGGAATGTAATTTATATCCGTTGCCATTATGATTGAATGTAGAAACATCAAAAAAATATATAAAAACGGCGGTAGCGAAAGCTTGGTGCTCAAGGGATTATCTTTTAACATCAACCCCGGAGAGTTCGTGGCGATTATCGGGCCTTCAGGATCGGGAAAATCAACCATGATGCATATTCTTGGAGCTTTGGATAAAGCCACCAGCGGAGAGTATTTGCTGGACGGAAAAAATGTATCCGTTCTCTCCGAAGACAAGCTGGCCGAAATCAGAAAGAAAAAAATAGGATTTGTTTTTCAATCTTTTAATTTGTTGCCTAGAGCGACCGCTTTAAGAAATGTGATCCTTCCTCTTGTTTATGCGGAGATGCCCAAGGAAGAAAGGGATAAAAAAGCCAAGGAAGCTTTAAAAAATGCCGGGTTGGACGAGAAATATTACGATTATAAATCAAACCAGCTTTCAGGAGGACAAATGCAGAGAGTGGCCATTGCCCGCGCTTTGGTGAATGACCCTTCCATTATTCTTGCCGACGAGCCTACTGGAAATTTGGACACAAAAACCGGAGAAATCGTTTTGGCAACTTTTCAGGAACTTAACAAAAAAAAGGACCATACTATTGTTTTGATCACCCATGAAAGCAATGTTGCGGAACACGCCGACCGTATAATTTTTATTCGCGACGGAGAAATAGTGGAAGACAAAAAAAATCCGCGGAAAGTGCTGGCTGGCCGCATCAATTACATTGATTAATTTGCCGGTAAATTATGAAAATATCAGACTTAATAGAAGAAACATATCTAGCCTTGATCTCCAACAAGGCTAGATCAGGCTTGACAATACTTGGCATCGTCATCGGCATCGGATCGGTAATTGCTATGATTGCCATTGGGCAGGGGACGCAGGCGTCCATTAAATCAAGCATTGAATCTTTGGGATCCAATTTGATTATGATCAGGCCGGGAGTTCAAAGAACGGCCGGATCTGCGGTTAGCGCCGGCAGGGGATCGGCTCAAACTTTAACCGTTGAAGACAGCGAGGCCATAAGAGACGAAATAGAACTGGCTAAAGCAGTGGCTCCGGCTGTGTCAGGACGATATCAGATAACCGCTAAAGGATCCAATACCAATACTCAAGTGATCGGAACTAACGCCGACTATACGAAAGTCAAAAATATTTCTGTTGATGATGGAGTCTTTTTTACGGAACAGCAGTCTAGAAGCGGAGCAAAAGTGGCTGTGCTCGGACCCACTGCGGCTGAAGATTTATTCGGAACAAGCACTTCTCCCATAGGTCAAAAAATAAAAATAAAAGGAATTGAGTTCAAGGTGATAGGCACAACCATAACAAAAGGAAGTTCCGGTATGGACGACCAAGACGACGTGGTTTATATTCCATTAGCCGCAGCTCAAAGATATTTTACCGGAAACGAATATGTAAGCACTATCAATGTCCAGGCCGCCAGCGAAGAATCAATGGAAGATCTGCAAAATCAAATAACGGATTTGCTGCTGGAAAGGCATAACATAGCCGATTCCGCTTCAGCTGATTTCTCGGTAATGAACCAAGCAGATATTGTTGCCAGCGCGTCTTCAATCGCCGGCACTTTAACTTTATTGCTGGGAGCCATTGCCGGAATATCTTTGGTCGTCGGAGGCATCGGCATTATGAATATGATGCTTACGAATGTGACAGAACGCACTCGCGAGATAGGATTGCGCAAGGCTATTGGAGCGAAAAAGAGAGAGATCTCTTTGCAATTCCTGGCGGAATCGGTAATGCTCACTTTTTTGGGAGGGTTGATAGGAACTGCGGCCGGATGGATTGTGGCTTTGGGAGTCCAGCACTTCGGAAATATAGCCATTGAGGTTTCTATGGCTTCTGTTGCAATGGCTTTCGGAGTTTCGGCAGCAATTGGCATAATTTTCGGATATTATCCGGCCAAAAGAGCCGCATCTCTAAGCCCGATTGAAGCCTTAAGATACGAATAATAATTAATTTAAAAAATCCAAATTTTGAAACCCTAATCGTCAGTCAGCCGGTTTTAAAAATTAAAAAATTATAATTTATTCAAATAGTTTTAAGTTATGAACAAAAAAATAATTGCTATATTTTTAGTAACTATCTTAATCGTCGGAGGAGGATCTTTTTACGGAGGGATTAAATACAGCGAAGGCCAAACGTCCGCTAAATTCGCCGCCAGGGGAGCCGGTAATTTTCAACCGCAGGAAATGAACGGCTCAACCGGCTCAAGAACAGGCTTTCGCGCAAATGGAAACGGGAATATGATATCTGGAGAGATCATCGCCAAAGACGAACAAAGTATTATTGTAAAATCGCGGGATAACAGCTCTAAAATTATTTTTATCTCCGAGTCTACTGAAACATTAAAACAAGCCTCCGGATCTCTTGACGATCTAACCGTAGGCGAACAGGTCGCTGTTACCGGAACAGCGGACGCCAGCGGAAACATCACCGCAAAATCAATACAAATATTGCCAGCCACCCCCACCAGCTCTACAGAGGCCCGGCCTCTGTAAAGTTTTCCACAGGTTGGCGGCACCAATCGGATTGGTGTAGGTTCGGTACAAACTTTTTGTCGCTTGACAGTATTAATAAGGCTTGGTATTTTTATATCAATGAACAAACAAATTAACCTAATTTCATCTTGTTGCTGTCCTTGTTGTTCTTCTTGCAAGAAAGAGGTTAATTTTTTTGGGCCAACCGTTTAGATCCAAGACACAGACAGCCTAAACGTTTAAACAAAATCAAACAAAAAAAACCTCTTTCCCAATCCAAAAGAGGTTTTTTATTTGAAATAATAATTAAAAGCTTTACAGAGGCCCGGCCTCTGTAAAGTTTTCCACAGGGGTTATTAATATAATTATAAATTTATGAAAAAGATAAACGATATTTCAGGAGTTGTAGGCAATACTCCGTTAATAAAGATAGAAAATATTTACGCCAAATTGGAAACAACCAACCCGACCGGCAGCATTAAAGACAGAATGGTTTGGCATATGATCGGAAAAGCGGAAAGAAAAGGGGATCTCAAAAAGGGAAGCACTATCATAGAAGTTACTTCCGGCAATACGGGCATTTCTTTTGCCATGGCTGCGGCTGTGAAAGGATATCGTTTTATTGCCGTAATGCCCGAGTCTATGAGTATTGAACGCAGAAAAATGATCAAGGCTTTTGGAGGCGAAATAGTTTTAACTCCGGCAAAAGAAGATATGGACGGCGCGGTTAAAAAATATGAAGAGCTTGTTAAGAAAAATAAAAATGCATGGCTTCCAAAACAATTTGAGAACCAAGACAACGCCGATTCCCATCGTTTTGGTACGGCAAAAGAAATAATAGAACAAACAGGCGGCAGAATAGACGCATTTGTAGCGGGCACGGGCACCGGAGGAACATTAATCGGAATAGGCAAGGCTTTAAAAGCCAAATATCCCAAAGTAAAGATTTTTGGCATTGAACCGGCCGAATCTCCGATTATTTCCAAAGGAAAATCCGGTATTCATAAGATACAAGGAATCGGAGAAGGTTTTGTTCCCGCTCTCATAGAAAAAAACAGCCATTTGATTGACGGCTTTCTGCTCGTCAAAAGCCAAGAGGCTCTTAATATGAAAGAAAAACTGGCTAAAAAATACGGAGTTTTTACAGGCATAAGCTCCGGAGCCAATGTTTTTGCCGCACTGAAACTGGCTAAAAAATACAAAACAGTAGTAACTGTTTTGCCCGACAGGGGAGAAAGATATCTAAGCGAAGACTGTTCAAACATTGAATGCCAAACTTCGTGTAAAAAAAGACAGTAAGCCCGCAACGGCTCCGGCTAAAAATCTGCGCCGATCGGATTGGCGCAGACTTGTAAGGTTTGATTTTTACTGCGGGTTTGATTTTTGGTAGAATAAATTGTTTATGAATTTGGCCATTGTTAAAATCGGGGGATCGGTAATAACCGACAAAAAAAGCCTAACTCCGAAGATAAATTCCAAAAATTTAAAAATAATCGCCGGGCAGCTTAAAAATTTTAAGCTGCCTTATATTTTAATCCATGGAGCCGGATCTTTCGGACACCCTATTGTTAAAAAAAGCGGTATAGACAAGGGGATAAAAAATAAAAGCCATCTGATTGCTTTTGCAGAGACCCAAAGATTGCAAAACCGGCTTAATTGTCTGGTTTGCGATTTTTTAATAAAACAAGAGATCCCGGCTGTTCCCTGCCAAGCTTCCAGCCACGCGATAATGAAGAAGGGAAGGCTTGTTAAAATGGAATTCAAAGCCATAGAAAATATGGTCAAATTAAAAATGGTCCCTGTTCTTTACGGCGTTCCGGCTTATGATGAAGCACAAGGATGTTCAATTTTGTCCGGCGATCAAATTGCCCCTTATCTAGCCTTGAAGCTTAAAGCCGATAAAATTATTGAAGCCGGAGACGTGGAAGGAGTTTGCACCTGCGATCCTAAAAAAAACAAAGAAGCGAAATTGATTGAAAAAATCAATAAAAAAAATTTTAACGAAATTATTAGATATCTCTCCGGCAGCCAAACGATTGATGTTACCGGCGGAATGAAGCAAAAATACCTGGAATTGGCCGACACAGCCAAAAAAGGGATAATTACTCAAATCGTCCACTTTAAACGCTTAGAAGCCGCATTAGACGGCCAGGAAGCAGGCACAACAATCAACTTTAAAGAGTAAAAGCTTTTAAGCTCCCGCTTTAGCGGGCGAAGCCTGGCTTCTGTAAAGTCTGCGAAGATTGGTTTACATGCGGGGCTTTTAACGGTATATATTATTTGTTACATATAATTATTTATTATGGCTCTTTCCATAGGCATTGTCGGCCTGCCCAATGTAGGCAAGTCAACATTGTTTGAAACTATCACCAAAAAACAAGTAGACAGGCAAAATTATCCTTTCTGCACCATTGACCCGAATGTCGGGGTCGTTGCCGTGCCCGATGAACGAGTTGAAAAGCTGGCCGAAATGACTAAATCAGCCAAAAAAGTTTATACCACCATTGAATTTTTTGACATTGCCGGATTGGTCGCGGGCGCCAGCCAAGGAGAAGGGCTGGGAAACAAATTTTTAACAAACATCCGCGAAACGGATGCAGTTCTTTATGTTTTGCGCGTTTTTTTAAACGATAAAGTTATCAACACTCAAAACAGCGTTGATCCGATCCGCGACAAAGATATTCTTGATACGGAATTAATTTTAAAAGATTTGGAAACAGTCTCAAAAAGGATTAAAAGCATGGAAGGAGATATTAAAGCCGGAAAAAAAGAAGCGATTAAAGAATTTGAAGCTTTAAGCAAAGCAAAAAAATTTCTAGAAGAAGGAAAAATATTAGTTGAACAGGAATTTACCCTTGAAGAATTGAAAGAAATGAAAAGCTACCAGCTTTTAACTTTAAAGCCCAGGCTGTATTTATTAAACGGCAAAGACGAAGAAGTGCCCGAAAGCATTATTGAAGAATTCAAGTCCCATAATTGGCCTTTTTTAATAGTGGATATGGCCACTGAATTTGAAGCAGCGGGATTTTCTTTGGAAGAAAGAAAAGAGCTCGGCCTGCCGCTGGAAACCGAACTGGATATACTTATTAAAAAATGCTACGAAACTTTAGGCTTGATAACTTTTCTAACTACCGGACCGGACGAAACGAGAGCATGGACCATAAAAAAAGGATCAAAAGCGCCTCAAGCCGGAGGAGCCATTCATAGCGACTTTGAAAAATCATTTATCAGAGCCGATGTTATAAACTGGAAAGATCTGCTGGAAACGAACGGCTTTGGCAAGGCTAGAGAAAAAGGATTGATCCGAACCGAAGGAAAGGAGTATGTTGTTAAAGACGGAGATGTGATTGAAATAAAACACGGAGCATAAAAATCCCGCTAAAACGGGATTTTTATTAAAAAGCCGAAAAAAAGGTAAACATTTTGGAAATAATTTGTTAAAATATAAAAGGAATTTAAAATTTAAAAAATTAATACAAATATCATATGGTTTGGCTCTCCGCCTTAAACGGCTATACCGCCTTAGTTAGCGGAATATTTATGCTTTGTATGGGCTTTTTCGTATTTTTTAAAAGCCCTACAAAAAAACTTAATATAGTCTATCTGCTCTTCACCGCTTCAATGGCCAACTGGCTTATTGTCAGTTAATTCCAAAAGCGAAGCAGAGGCTATTTTTTGGGACAGAATCGTGTACTTGGGAGTGGCCTTTATTCCTTCTTCTCTTTTTCATTTAGGCTTGATTTTTACGGACAAGGAGAAAACAAATAAAAAATGGATTAGTTTGGGATATTTTTTTTCTTTCGTTTTTGTTTTCTTGAGTCAAACTCCATATTTTATAGACGGAATTTATGAATACAGCTGGGGAGTCCACTCTCAAGCAAGAATATTTCATCATCTATTTCTGCTCTTCTTTTTCTCTTATTCCTCTCTTTTCGTTTGGAACACATATAAATATTTAAAGGGAGCCTCAAAGGAAAACTTTGTCCAAGTTCAACAAATCAAATACTTCCTAGTTTCTTTTATTATTTTACTTTCAGGCTCTTACGCTTTTTTGGCCGCTTACAATATTAATTTCAACCCATTGGGAGCTTATCTTTTGGAGCTGCTTTCCGTTTCAATTTTATCTTTTGCCATCACAAAATACCGCCTCTTTGAAACCAAGGCTCTTTTGACTGAACTATTGGTAATCAGCATGGCTATCGTGCTTTTTGTTTTGCCTTTTTTTATGCCGACCGCAACTTTAAAAATCGCCGCGATCATTATCTTTTCCTTATATTCAATCGTTGGCTATCTCCTCATAAAATCCACCAAAAAAGAAGTTAAAGCCAAAGAAGGCTTGGAATGCGTCGTCAAAGAAAGGACCAAAGAGCTGGCAGACCGCAACGAGGAGCTGGAGAAGTGGTACAAGCTTACCATCGGCAGGGAAGTGCGTATGGCGGAGCTGAAGGAGAAAATTAAGGAGATGGAGGGGAAAAATTAATGCAGTTATAATAAAACAGTCCCTAAATCAATCTAGGGACTGTTTTTTTGTTTCTATCAATTCTTTCTTGCTTGATGTCGGCCGCAGGGTTGAAATCTTTTTTTAATAGCTCGTATTTGATTTCAAAATTATTCTCCGAAAAAAAATCTGTTTTTTTAACCTTGGTAAAAATCCACTTGGTTTCGCCCGGATTCAAAGAAAAGCAAACAATCCCATTTTCTGAATCCGTTCCCGAAACGCCGGTTTCGCTTGAAGCGTCCGCCCAAAGAAGGGAAGATTCGGATTCTTTTCCTTCGGGAATTACAATTTTGTAACATTGAACGGTTATTGCCGGCTGGCCGGTAAAATACGAGTTATTGGTAAACGATTGTATTCTTCCAAAAAATTCTTGTTTTGAAAAATAACTTTCAACCAAATTTTTACCCATAAAGAGAAAACAGCAAGCCAATAAAGCAAACATTATTACTTTTACTTTCATTATTGTGTCCCTTCTTTAATTAATAAAACCATTAATAAAAAAATTAATGGCTGATAAAAACTTCGGAAGCAGGACTATTTAAAATAGCAACAGACTTCTATTTTTATCACCCTTCTTCTCTTTTGGCAATTGGCATTTATCCACAATTTTGATAGGATTAAAATCATAAAGAAAATATGAATTTTGAAAAAATTGATGAATTATTGGTGGGGGAGCCTCTTTACCGCATAAAGCAAATTAAAAAAGCTCTCTACAAAGATCTTATTGAAGACTGGTCTCAAGCGACAACTCTGCCGATGTCCTTGCGCGAAAAGCTGAACAAAGAATCTCCTTTGGAAATCAACGCCGAACTTTTTGAATCCAAAGATAAGAAAACAATAAAAGCTTTAATTGCGTTTAAAGACGGAATAAAGATTGAGAGCGTTTTAATGAGACACAGAGACGGCCGAAACACCGTTTGCGTTTCTTCGCAAGCCGGATGCGCCTTGGGCTGCGCTTTTTGCGCCACAGGAAAGATGGGCTTCAAACGCAATCTTTCCGCTTTTGAAATAGCCCAACAGGTTTTGCTTTTCGGAAGGCTTTTGAAAAAAAACAAAGAGAAGGTGGCGAATGTGGTCTTTATGGGAATGGGAGAGCCTTTTCTTAACTATGACAATGTTTTAAGCGCGATTAATTTTCTCAACGATCCGGACGGCTTTGGTCTTGGAGCTAGAAATTTTTCCATATCAACCGCCGGCATCATTGAAGGAATAAGGAAGCTTTCAAACGAAAAGATGGAGATAAACCTTGCCGTTTCTCTCCATGCCCCAAACCAAAAATTAAGATCCGAATTGATGCCCATTAACAAAAAATATCCCATCGGCAAAGTGTTTGAGGCTGTTGAAAAATACGTAAAAGCGAGAAAAAGGAAAGTAATGTTTGAGTATATAATGATAAAAGACGTAAACGACTCTGCCCAAGACGCCAAAGAATTGGCCAAGCTGATGAAAAATCCTTTATATTTTGTTAATCTCATCCCTCTTAATCCCGTTCCCGGATTTGAACCGTCTCCTTTGGAAAAAATTAAAAAATTTAAAAAAATTCTTCTCGGCTGCGGCGTTCAGGCAACCCAAAGATACCGATTCGGACAAGATATTAGCGCGGCTTGCGGACAGCTGGCCGGAAAAAATAATTTAAAATAATAAATTATGGACTACCAAATTTCTTATCTGCTCGGATCGCTAATTGCGGTAATGTTTTTCAGCACAATATATTATTCCATCAAAATAATCATCGCCAGGAAAAAAGCAAGAGAAGAAACCAAAGAAGCCGCCTTGGTTCTTGCGGAAAGATTTAAAAAGCTCCGCCAAGAGATAAGAGAGCAGACCCAAAAACTTAAGAAGAAAAAGGTTCTGTCCCTTGAAGAAAATATCAATTACAAAAAAATGAAAGAAGCGCTTGACTCTTCGGAAAAATACATAAACAAAGAGATCAAGGATATTCTTAAGGCTCTTAAATAATTCAATTAAAAAAACGCGCCCGGATTTTGCGGCGCGTTTTTTAATTGATAAAAAATTACAAATTAAACCCTCTTTGAATATTCTCCGGTTGAAGTATTCACTTCAACAATGTCTCCGGCTTCAACGAAAAGAGGAACATTAATTTGAGTTCCTGTTTCCAATACCGCTATTTTGGTTCCCCCTTGGGCGCGGTCTCCCTTGACTCCGGGAGCGGCTTCGGCAACTTTTAACTGGACTTTAATGGGCAAGGAAATATTAATAATCTTTCCTTCAAATCTCAATCCTTCAATAATTTGGTCCGATTTAACAAATTTGACGCTGTCTCCCAGCAAGTCTTCCGGCAATTCAAAGCGATTTTTAGGGTCATCGGCTCCGCAGAAAACATATTTTCCGCGATTGGCGTAAATGAATTTTACTTCTACTTTTTCCAGCTCCGCTTCTTCAAAACGATCCGACTGGTGGAAGGATTTATCCGTAATTTTTCCGGTTATTAAATTTTTAATTTTCGCTTTAATGACGAAAACGTCCTGCGCCTTGCCGGCTGGCTGGGATTCAACAATCTCATAAGGCACTCCGTCCATAATAAATTGAACTCCTTTCTTCAACGCAAAATAATTAATCATAATTTCTTGAAGTTAAAATGTAAAAATCAAAAATCAAAATTAAGGCATCCCTCCTCCTCCAGCTGGCGGAGAAAGGATTGTATATATCGCGAAGCGATACATTAATTTTACATTTTGATATTTACATTTTTCATTTTATTGATTATTCACTTAAAATGTAAATATTTTTTATAGACCTATTTAAGGCAATGTTATTTCTCCAGCCTCCATTCTATCTCGTTTTCTTTGCCGGCAAATTCCAGCCATTCTCCGCCGTCGCCGATTACATACCACCTGTTTTTTGTTTGAGACCAAATCATAGGCCTGTTTTGAAAAAATGGCTTTTTTACTATCTCTTTCGGTTTCAAGCGATCCAGCTCCAGCCATTTTTTAAAAACCGTTTCAATGGCGTAATCCAAATTCCTGGACTTCGCCCATCCTGCGACCTTATCAATCGCTTCTTGCGCTTTGGAGACAGAGCCTGAAAGCTCTAAAAGCTGCTTGGCGGGCTTGGTAAAGCGGGAATAGACTATCTCCCTTTTCTTGGCGCTTTCTTTCAACTGCTTCAGATTCAAACCTTTTGTTTCAAAATAATGGGTAACTATTTGGCGAATTGAAGTTTCTTCCTCAAGATCTTTCAAAAATTTTATTTTGCCCTTTTTTAAATATTCTTCAACTTTTTCCGCTATGCTTTTGCCTATGCCGGATATCTTTTCCAGTCCCTTTTTCCCTTCGTCTTTATATATCTCTTTAACATCTTTATCAAGCCTTTCCAAAGATCGCGCCGCCCCGCGGTAAGCGTTAATCTTGAAAGAATTTCCTCCTTTCAGATCAAGCAAATAAGCTATTCTGTCCAGCGTTTTAGCTATTTCTCGGTTAACCATTATTCTTGCCCGATTCAATTTTGCTTAAAATTTCTTGATAAAAATCTTTGGCCCTTTGCAGCTCTTTTTTCCCTTTATCGGTTATTTTGTAAATTCTGCGCCTTTGGCCCGACTTGCTTTCTACAAAGCCGTCCGATTCAAGGCGGTAAAGCACGCGGTAAGGAGTAATCTTTCCCGGCTTAAAACCGTATCTTTCTTCAACCATCGCGGGCAATTCCCAGCCATAAGTTTCTTTTTCGCACAGCAATGACAAAATATAAATCCAAAGATTGTCTTTTGTGTTTGTTTTTTGCAAATGGTCAAAGGGAAGCATCTTGACATGTTATTTTACCGCGGTAAAATAACTTTATAATAATTAATAAAGATAATTTCTAATAACAGGATAAAAGAAACCCGTTAATATGTCAAAACAAAAAGAAAAAACAAAAAATCAATTCTCGGATGCCGAAAAAAAGGATAAAAACATAAAAGTTGCCGTTGCCGGAGCAGGGAATTGCTTCTCAAGCCTCTTGCAGGGAATATATTATTACGAAAAAGTTAAAAACGACGACGAGCTCGTTCCCGGGCTGATGCACAACGTCGTAGGGGACTACAAAATTTCGGATATAAAAATTGTCGCCGCTTTTGACGTTGATAAAAGAAAAGTCGGCAAAGATATCTCTCAAGCTATTTTTGAAGAGCCTAACTGCACGAAAACTTTTTTTCGCAATCTGCCCAAGACAGGAGTTAAAGTAAAAATGGGAAATGTATTGGACGGAATTGCCAGCCATATGAAAGAATATCCCGAAGATAAAACCTTTTCCGTTTCTTCCGAAAAATCTGCCAATATTGTTGAAGAGCTTAAAAAATCCAAAGCTGAAATTTTAATCAGCTATATGCCGGTGGGATCCCAAAAAGCCACCGAGTTCTACGCTAACGCCGCTTTGCAAGCCGGATGCGCGTTCATCAACTGTATACCGGTCTTTATCGTTTCCAACAAGGAATGGGCTGAAAAATTCAAAGAAAGGGGATTGCCATGCATAGGCGACGACATCAAATCGCAGATAGGAGCGACCATCGTTCACCGCACTTTAAGCCACCTTTTCAGCCAAAGAGGAGTTACCATTGACCGTTCCTATCAGCTTAATTTTGGAGGAAATACGGATTTCTTGAATATGCTTTCCCGCGAAAGACTGAAATCAAAAAAAATATCCAAAACGGAAAGCGTGGAGTCCCAATTAAACAAAAGGTTGAGCTATGATAATCTCCATATCGGACCAAGCGACTGGATACCGTTTTTGAAAGATAACAAAATCTGCTTTATAAGGATGGAAGGAAGAAAATTCGGCAATGTGCCGGTTGAACTGGAATTAAGACTGTCGGTGGAAGACTCTCCCAACTCCGCCGGATGCGTCATAGACGCTATCAGAATGGCCAAACTTGCTTTGGATCGCAAAATAGGAGGCGCTTTGCTTTCTCCGTCTTCTTATTTTATGAAGCATCCGCCCCAGCAGTTTACCGATGAAAAGTCGCGCGAAATGGTAGAGGAATTTATACTTGGGAAAAGGGAAATCTAAAAAATATTATTTAAATATATTGAGATATAAATATTTAAATTTATTGCTCAAAATAAAAAATCAAAATGACAATGTAAAAATTAAAAATTTTATAATTTTACATTGTTATTTTACATTTTAAATTTCCCCTTGATATAATTTCCGCTATAATAATATCTCAACTATTATTATTAAGTCTTAAATAATGTAATATATTATTATGAAATTAATTTATAGAGCTCCCATAGAGAGGTTTAAAAAAAGCCTGACAGAGGACAATCTTTGGCTTTATATTCTGTCGCTGGCGTTAAAAGAAGAAATCTGCGAGCAAGACGTTCCTCGCCTTATTTTTGAGAAATTCGGCTTTCTGCCGGGGAAATTCACAACCGGCCGAGTAATTGGAATCTTAAAGGAAAAGGGATATGCCAAGGCCGACAAGAGACAGGGGAAAAAATCTTATATTACTCTTGAAAAAGGCAAAGAGGAACTGCAAAAAATGAGAAATCTTATCAAAGAAACAACCGAAGCTTTGGAAAAAATTTAATATGCTTGATCTCCACCGCAACTCCTTTAAATGGCTTGAAAAAGCCGCGGCCGATTGCTTTTCTCCCTTGCCGATTACTCCCAATCAATACAGTTTTGCTTCCATAGTTTTAGCTTTGGCCTGTTTTTATTTCTTGGCAAAGCAAAGCCTTTTTTTCGCTCTCTGTTTTTTTATTTTGGCCGTTTTTTTGGATTTAATAGACGGAGCCGTGGCCCGGCGTAAAAATTTAGCGACAAAAAAAGGAGCTTATTTGGATACAATTTTTGACCGCTATGTGGAAGCGATTATTCTTTTTGGATTTTTGTTCTTGCCTCTGCCTGAAATATTTTTTCCGAGTTATATTTGGATATTCTTAATCCTTTTCGGCTCAATGATGACAACATATTCAAAATCAGCGGCAAAAGAAAAAGAACTGGTTAAAAAAGAACTGAAAGGCGGACTTATGTCCAGAGCGGAAAGAAATATTTTTTATTTTTTCGCAATAGGCTTCGGACTGTTCTGTTTTGAAGCAACGGCTTGGATATTGGCCGCTGCGGCAATCCTTACAAACTTTACCGCCGTCCAAAGAATTCGCTCCGCCGCAAAATAGCCCCTAAGAGCCTGTCCAAAAAGGCAAAAAGGGCAGGAAAGAATGGAAAGGGTCAGACCCTTTCTAGGGATTTTTTCTTTTATCGGCAAAAAGCCGCCTTAAGGTTTTAGCCGCAACCGGAGCTATAAGATAAAAAATGGAAGATTTCTTGCCGGTTGCGCGCGTTTTCTTTTCTATAATGGCTCTTTTAAACTCTTCCAAAGTTTTGGCATCGGCTTCGGTATAGGCATTTCCGGACATTTGCATCAAATGGGCGTCGCTGCCTCCAAAAAAAGCAAGATTATTTTCTTCCGCAACTTTGCGGGCTTTTTTATCGGCCAAAACATTGGGCAAACGGCCGTTAAAAACTTCTATTCCGTCAAAAATCTCGGCATATTTTTTCAAATCGCCGCGAAATTGTTCCGGAAAATGAAACGGATGAGCCGCAACAGCAATGCCCCCTTGGCCTTTTATCTCTTTAGCCGCTTCCAAAAGATTTCGGCTTTTAACCTCTTTTGACAGAAATAGTCCCAAGACATCTCCTTTATCCGTTTTTATCTCCTGTCCCAAAATAAGCAAGGCGTTATGCTTTTTGGCCGCTTCAATCGCTTCAGGCCATCCTTTGGCCGTATCGTGATCGGTTAAAGCAATACCGTCCATACCTTTTTTTAAAGCTGAAACTATGAGCTGCTCGGGAGAATGCAAGCCGTCATAGGACCAATAGCTGTGATTATGGCAGTCTATTTTCATTGATATTTTTCAACTGTAAATTTATATAATTCTATCTTTTCTCGGGCTAAATCTATTTCCGCTTTATCCGCGGCTATGGCTATCTGCGATTCAATCGTCTCAACCCCCTCTAAATCAGGAAGCAAAAGCCCGCTTTTTTCTCCTTTAAAGCTTTTGACAATGACTCCGTATTTTTTCGGATTAAGCTCTTCAATAAAACGAACTGGCTCCGGCTTGTTTAAAACATAAACCGTAAAATCCAAATCAGAAAGCTCTTCCTTCTTAACGGGCCCGAAACGAAAATCTTTGGACGCCGCGGCAACGGCATTGTAAATCGTTTCTTCGGCAATATTATCATAACAGGGAAGATAGGTGCCGATACAAGCCCGTAATCGGCCTTTTTTTTCAATGGTAACAAAAACGCCGGCTTTTTTGTTGGTAAATTCTTTTCCAATATTAAGAGGCGCGGCAATCTCCGCACCGCTAATTACATAATTTTCAACAGCCGATTTGGCTATTTCAACCAGCGGGTGCATTCTTGAATTTTCTCATTTTTAAATACCATAGTAAAGCATAAATTCGGCGGAACTGGGACAAGTGCGGACAAAATCATATTCAGCCGTTCTCTTATAGTCAATCCAAGAAGCGATCAGCTCTTCGGAAAAAACTCCGTCTTTAGTCAAAAAATCTTTATCTTTCTTTAGGGCAAGGAGGCTTTTATCAAGAGAGTCGGGAACTTGCGGCATAGTGTTGGAACAAGCCTCTTTATAAATGTTCCCGCTAGCCGGATCTCCCGGATTAATTTTATTCGCAATACCGTCTATCCCGGCCAATAGCATAGCGGCAAAAGCCAAATAAGGATTAGCCGAAGGATCAGGCGGACGAAATTCTATTCTTTTTTGAGCAGGGCTTTTTGAATAATCCGGTATCCTAATGGCGGCTGAACGATTGCGGTTTGAATAAACCAAATTAACGGGAGCCTCAAATCCGGGAACAAGCCTTTTATAAGAATTGACCGTCGGCGCGGCAAAAGCCAAGACCGCAGGAGCGTGCTTCAACAATCCTCCGATAAAATGCAGAGCCGCCTCGCTTAAATTGGCATAGCCGGAATCGCTGTAAAAAATAGGGGAATTTTCTTTCCATAGAGAAATATGCACATGCATACCGGATCCGTTATCTCCAAAAATCGGCTTGGGCATAAAAGTCGCGGTTTTTCCGTTGCGGAAAGCCGTATTTTTTACCGCGTATTTAAAAGCCATCAGATTATCAGCCGTATTTTTCAATGTTCCGTATTTAATATCAATTTCCGCCTGTCCGCCGGCAGAAACTTCATGGTGCTCTTTTTCTGTTTCAATGCCCATTTTCTCCATTTCAATCATCATTTCGCGCCTAAGATCTGCCAATTGATCCGCCGGAGGAACAGGGAAGTATCCTTCCTTATTTTTTATCTTATACCCGTGTCCATTGCCCGGAGCGTTTTTGTCTTCTTTTGAATCCCAATTGGCTTCGGCTGATTTTATCTCGTGAAAAGAAAAGTTTTGGCCGATTCCAAAATTGGCTTTATCAAAAATAAAAAATTCCGCTTCGGGGCCGAAATAAGCTTTATCGGCAATTCCGGTTCTTGCTAAAAAATATTCCGCTTTTTTCGCTACAAAACGAGGATCTTTTTCAAACGGCTGTCCGGATGGTTCGTAAATGCCGCAGACAAAGCTTGCTAAGGGAAATTTTGAAAAGGGATCTTTTGTAAAAGTTTTTTCATCCGGGATCAAAATCATATCGCTGTCTTGTATTTCTTTAAATCCGCGGATGCTTGAACCGTCAAAGCCGATGCCTTCGGTAAAAATTTCCTTGTTGAATTTTTTCAAGGGAACCGTAAAATGCTGCCAAGAGCCGGGCAAATCACAGAACTTCAAGTCAATAAAATTAATTCCGCTTTTTTCGCATTCTTCCATCATTTCTTCGTAAGACATAAAAAATAAATAAAATTAAATTGGTTATAAAAACAAAAAACTCCTAAGCCATACGGCTAGGAGACATCATTGTCCGATTGCGGCGCATCGTTGAGCCGCATTAATGTTTTTATTATAAAGGTTTGATTTTTTTTGGTCAAGACAGGAAAAAGTTTAAAAATTTCTGTCTGTCGGCAGGCAATTATTAAAAAATTATTTGAAAACTGGAAAAGGAAACTATCTTTTCGCTTTAATATCGCTGGAAATAATTATGGCGTTCGCCACCTCCTTTAGCGACAGTCTTTTATCCATGCTTTTTTTATGCAAAAGCCTGTAGGCTTCTTCTTCGGAGATGTTGAGATCTTTCATCAAAATGCCCTTGGCTCTTTCAATAAGCTTTCTTATCTCCAGGGCCTCTTTCAAAGCTTCTTTTTCCGAAAAAAGAAGGGCATTATCAATGGCGCCGCCCGTAGCTTTGGCAACCAGCTCAAAAAGGACAATTTCCGTTTTTGAATATTTTTTAGGCTTGGAGTGCTGGACGTTTATCACTCCCAAAATTTTATCGCGGTAAATAATCGGGACCGAAAGAATCGCTTCAAATTTGTCTTCGGGCAGGCTGTTAAAAAATTTAAACCGCTTGTCTTTGTAAGCTTCTTTGGCAACGGCAATAGTCTTTTGCTTTTGGGCCGCCCATCCCGCAATGCCTTCTCCTATCTTCATTTTGATATTTCCTATTTCCAAAGGCTTGGGATTTAAAGAAGCCCGCAAAACCAAATTTCCGCCGTCAATCAAGTATAAAAAACATGAGTCGGCCTTGGTTACGGAGCTGACAATTTGGACAATGCGGCTTAGGACCTCCTTAAGGTCAAGATTATAGCTGACAGTCTGTATGATTTCGTATAAAAGCTTAAGCTCTTTTTTTTCCGATTTTGCTTTTTCCATTTTTTTTATTATTTTCAAAATTAAAATTTGCCGTTAAATATCCCACCCCGAAAGGACCTTCATAAGACAAGATTTCCGGCCGGTAATCTATTTTGGCGGCGTCCAATATTCCCAGCAAAAAAGCAAAAGACCGCAAGCCGCATTCTCCGGCATTCGGATAAATTTCATCCAGCACCAATATTTTTTCCGTTTCTTTCTTTGCTAGAAAATCTTGGAAATCTTTATCAAAATTGGGGCCTTCGGGATTAAATCCGTAAGGGCCGTCTTCTTTTAAGCAATGGGACATATCCCCGGAAGCGATTAAAGCCGCTTTCTTGAATTCCGATCCCAGCTGGGCTTCGGCAAAAATACGCCTGCCTTCTTCAAAATAAAACTTTGGGCTCTCCAATCCGGTAAGATAAGTTTTTATGTTTCCTTGAAAATTTTTAGCCAAAAAATGAAGGGGGACATTGAAGCCCCAATCGGCGTGAGGAGAAGAAATGATAATAAAATCAGGATTAACGCTTTCAAGCTTTGAGCCAAGAATCTCCAAAGCATTAACCGTGCTTTCCAGCATTGCGCGATCCTCTTCGGACCCGACCGAAGGCAGTAAAATTGGAGGATGCGGTGATATGCAGGCAAAACTTATCATAAATTAATAATAATTGAAAAGCCAAACAAAGACAATAAAAGCAGCTTTTCTTAAAAAATTCTTTTTCTCTTGACTTTTTAATACAATTTATATAGAACAAAAAAACAAATTATGTTTATAAATAATATCCAAAATCCATTCATCCTTATGTTCGGATGGGCCGCAATAAAACCGACGGCTGGATTTGGATTAAGCTAAAACATAATTTAAGCGAAAAATAATTCCAAATCCGGCAAAAAAGCCGGATTTTTGCAAAAATAAAACGCGGAGAATTGTTTTCCATAAAAACCAACTTTCCGCGCTTTATAATCGCGGATGCTCTTTTTAGATAAAAAAGGAGGCGGTCTATGTTTGTGAAAAAATTGAAACGCAGGACAAAATATTTTGACCTGCCGATCAAGAGATCCAAGTGGACAAAGCTGGATTTGTTTAGCCTTTTCCGGCTCAACGAAAAAAGCAGGAGGTGAAAAAAATGGTTGGAAATGCAGAAGGAAGCAGAAGAAGGCTCTGCGCGTTTCAGAACGAAATCATTCCGAATCCGAAGCCGGGATCCGTAGAGATCAGAGATGAAGAAGGAAACATAGTGACTTCTGGCATGTTCTACGAAAGGATATATTCCTATCTAATCGTATACGCCCCGTTCGGATTTGTGCCGGTAAAAGATCCTGAAACCGAAGAAATGCGGCTCCGAATCAGCCTTTTCAGGGACGATATACAAGAGACCTTGATTGCTGATTTGGATTTCCCGACAATAATGGCCCTTAAAGCCTGCATTGATAAATTCTTCACAACCCCTTCGGGATCTCAAACGGAAGTGGCCGGATATATATAATATCGGGTTTTCCTTTTATCCCGATAAAGCTCTTTATACCCCTATCTCGCGGCATTCCAAGGTCTGCGAGATAGGTTTTTATTTGTTGAAAAGAAAAAATATAGTAAAATAAGCTAGATAAAATAAAAATATTTATGGAATACAAAACCGATATTTTAACGGGAGTCCGCCCGACAGGAGGGCTTACCGTTGCCAACTATTTAGGAGCGGTGAATGTTGTAAAAAACTTCCAAGACAAAGGACGCTCAACCCTGCTCTTTGCCGCTGATTTGCATGCCTTAACGGATAGGGAGCCTTCACAGATTAAAAACAATTCCATTGAAGTCGTAGCCGACTATTTAGCCTTGGGAATAAATCCGCTCAAAACAAAAATATTTTTACAGTCTGCCATAATGGGGGAGACCGCCTCTCTGATGGCTCTTTTAGCAAGGCACACTACGGTGGCGGAACTTTTAAGGGTCCCGACTTTGAAAGAGAAATTAAAAAACAGCGCTAATCCTGAAAACGCAAACGCTTTGCTTCTTTTTTATCCGGTTTTAATGGCCGCTGACATTCTTCTGCAAAAAGCCAAGCAAGTTCCGGTGGGGGAAGACCAGCTTGTCCATCTTGAAGTTACCAGAAGGCTGGCGGAAAAATTCAACAAAAGCTACGGAGAAGTTTTTGCTCTTCCCCAGCCGCTAAAGATAAAATCATTGAGAATCCTTTCTTTAAAAGGAGAAGGGAAAATGAGCAAAACCAATCCGAACGGAGCAATTTTCCTTACAGACAGCCCGAAAGAGATTGAAAAGAAAATCAAAGCGGCTGAAACCGCCTTTGAAGGAAAGATGAACGAAAAACTGGAAAGCCATATTCTTATCGCCAAAGGACTGGCTGGAAATAAAGATGAAATATTGGAGATTGACAATATCGTCAAAGAGCATCTGTCCGGCAAAGCGGTTATGGGAAAGTTTAAGCAGGAAATGATAAAGATAACGCAAAATTTTATCGCCGGCTTCCAAGAAAAAAGAAATAAAATTTTCAAAGACCCGGATTATATTAATTCTGTGATTGAAGAAGGAAACAAGATCGCAAAAACAAACGCCCAAGAAACATTGGACTCGGCCAAAAAGGCTCTCGGCCTTTAAGAATATTTTAATAAAAAACGCGAAGCAATTCGCGTTTTTTATTTCTCAATAATATCAAGTTTCGTCTTGCACTCAGGACAATTTCCGTCCAAAGTAAGATTTTTTATTTTGTATCCTTCCCGTTGGATGCAAAGGGCTCCGCATTGCGGACAAAAAGTATTTTCCGAATCAAGGCCGGGAACATTGCCTGTATAAACATATTTCAAACCGGCGTCTTTTCCTATTTTATAAGCGCTTTTTAAAGTCTTCAAAGAAGTGTCCGGCGTCTTTTTCAGCTTCCAAGAAATAGCTCCGCTAAAACGGTTAATGTGCCAAGGAGTCTCCTCTCCCAGCTCTTTTTTAATGAATTTGGCGATTTTCCTGAACATTTCCGGCGAATCGCTCCTTTTTGGGATCGCCAAGGTGGTAATTTCTATCCAAATACCGGCTTTTTTTAAATTCTTGCAGGTTTCTAAAACCGGTTCCAGCCTTGCTCCGCAAGTCTGCCGATAGAACTCCTCCGTAAATCCTTTGATGTCAATATTGCAGGCGTCCAAAAAGGGAATAACCTCTTCTCTTGATTCCTTGCTCATAAAACCGTTTGAAACCCAAACATTTTTCAACCCGGCTTTTTTGGCCAGCTTCATAATATCCAAGGCGTATTCCAAAAAAATAGTGGGCTCTGTGTAGGTGTAAGAGATGGAAGCGGTTTTGCTTTTCAAAGCTTCTTGAACAATTTCCTGGGGCGAGAGTTCTTTCCCCGGCATTTCGGCTAAATTTTTACAATTTTGAGATATATCATAATTCTGGCAGTTCAAACAGGAAAAGTTGCATCCCGCGGCTCCCACTGACAGAGAAGAGCTTCCGGGCAAGAAATGGAATAACGGCTTCTTTTCAATCGGGTCAACATTGCAAGCTAAAGCCTTTCCGTAATTTAAGACGAAAAGCTGTCCGTTAATGTTCTCTCTCACTCCGCAGATTCCTCTTTTTCCGGGCAAAATAAAACATCCGTGCGCGCAAGTTTGGCATTGGACATTTTCTCTTTCCAGTTTCTTATAGAGCAATACTTCCTTCATTTAAAATAGTTATAACATAAAAAGCGGAAAAAATCCATACAAAAACAGACTATTGAAAAAAAAGCGATTTATTACTAAAGTAAGATTACCTAGCTCTTTTAAAGGGCTTTTGGCTGTTTTTGCGCAAAAATCTTGCGCAAAGAAAGGAGGGTAGGAAAGTGAAAGAAAGAAGGACTTCCATAACCTTGAAAAGCGAAGGAAAGGTTTTGAGGACTATTGACGGTCCTTTGGCCGGCATAGTGGACAGGGCGATAACCCAAGCATTGGTTGAAATAGCCAGCGAAGCGGAGAAAAAGACAGCTGTCTCCGGAGATATAGGAGATAATTCCATAATCCGCGAAAAAATCCAAAAGCGGGAATGGGTTGACTCCAATGCTCCGGCAGATTTCAGCTATTCAAAGATTATCGCTGACGCCATTGACGCGCTTGAGGCAATGGATATGCAAAGCGACGGAGCTAAAATTGTCTTCGTCAAGCAAAGGATATTGGAGGAACGACTAAAGACCGGTTTGAGAAAAACGCCAAAAAGCCGCCCGTTAAGGGCATGACCATAAAGGGTTGGATTTTTTCCAACCCTTTAAAACCGAAAAAATTATAATAGCCGCAGTTTTATGATAAAATCCTTATATGAACCAACATCGCCTTTTTATCGCCGTTAATCTTCCGGAAAGAATAAAAAACCGGCTTGATTATTACCAAAATGCATGGCCGGATCTTCCGGCAAAATGGACAAAGCCTATGAATCTGCATATTACTTTGCTGTTTCTAGGCAACATCGTTGAAAAGGATATTCCTGCCGTTTTGGACACAGTGGAATGTGTTTCCAAAAAATATCCTCCGGCAAAATTGGAGTTTGAAAAAATAACTTACGGCCCTCCCAAGAAAATTCCGCCGCGAATGGTTTGGATAACGCTCAAAAAAAGCGATATTTTGGCTAAAATGAAAGAAGAGATTGAACAACTTTTAATCGCTCAAAACATCCGCTTTCAAATAGAAGACAGGGAATTCTCTCCCCATATAACCTTCGCAAGGCTGAAAAGTTTTGAGCTAAGACAAATGGATCCGGAAGAAGTTCCTCAAATTGAAGAAGAAATCAATCTTAATTTTGAAGTTAAAGCCATTGATCTTATGGAGAGCCGAATGAAAAAATTCGGCCCGGAATATGACGTGCTTGAATCGTGCGAGCTGAAGGGAGAAGAATTAGAAATTGAAAATTAATAATTCTCTATGAAGATTCACTTTATCGGTATCGGAGGCATCGGCGTCAGCGCCATTGCCAGGCATTATTTGGAAAGCGGCTGCAAAATAAGCGGTTCTGATTTGGCTTCTTCCGATATCTCCGAATCATTAAAAAAAGCCGGAGCAAAAATCATCATCGGCGAACATAATGCAAAGAATCTTCCTTCAAACATTGACAAGATAATTTACAGTCCTGCCGTGCAAGAAACCAACCCCGAGCTTAAAGAAGCGAAAAAGCTGCAATCTTTAAACCCAAACATAAAAATTTTAAGCTATCCTCAAGCGTTGGGAGAATTAGCTAAAAATTATTACACGATCGCTGTATGCGGAACCCATGGGAAAAGCACTACTTCTTCAATGATCGGGCTGGCTATGATAAAAGCCGAAAAAGATCCGACCATCGTTGTCGGCACCAAATTAAAAGAGCTGAATAATTCCAACTACCGCAAAGGAAAAAGCAAATATTTAGTTATTGAGGCATGCGAGCATTTTGCTTCCTTCTTGAATTATTGGCCGCAAATAATCATCTTAACCAATATAGAGCTAGACCATTTGGATTTTTACAAAAATTTGGAAAATTATTCCAAATCTTTTAAAAAGTTCATCAAGCATCTTCCCGAAACCGGTTGCTTGATAGCCAATAAAGACGATGAAAATACCCAAAAACTTTTAAAATCTGAAAAGAATTGGAATTTTAAAATAATTAATTACAGCCTAAAGCAGAAAGAAGCAAAGATCCTTGAAAAAATCCTGAAAATTCCGGGGAAGCACAACATCTCAAACGGCTTGGCTGCGCTGGAAGCCCTTAAAGCGTTGGGAATTAAAAGTGAAAAAGCGATTGAGGCGCTTTCCGAATTTAAAGGCTCATGGAGGCGTTTTGAACAAGGAGAATTTAATTCCGGCAGCAAAAAATTCGTCTTGATTGACGATTACGCCCACCATCCGGCTGAAATTTCCGCAACCCTGAAGGCAGCAAGAGAAAAATTTTCCGATAAAAAAATTTGTTGTTTTTTTCAGCCCCACCAATACAAACGGACCGACCTGCTTTTTAAAGATTTTGTTAAGGTCTTGGAAGAAGCTTCCAAGAAAAAATGGGCCGATAAAATATTCATTACCGATATTTACGATGTGGCGGGAAGGGAAGATAAACTTTCAAAAAAGAAAGTCAGCGCCCAAAAACTGGCCGGCGCCGTTAAAAGCAAATTTGTTTCTTATCTTCCGAAAGAAGAAATTACGCCTTTTATCAAAGACAATTTGGAAGACAAAGAAATTATTTTAGCGATGGGAGCCGGAAACATCTATCAAGTTTTCCACAAAAACATTTGCTCTCAAGAGAGTATTAAGATAAAATTGAAAAAGACGATTTAAATAATAAATTTCCCGCAAATATTTTTATAAGCGGGGATTAACCGCAATATAGGTTTTTTCATCTCTAAAAAAGCGTTAGAAAAAGCCTGCATTGGAAATAATTATGGAAATTTCAACAATAATGTTGATTGTTATAGCCGTTGCCGCCCTCGGTTTTGTCGCTTATTATATGATGTCCAAAAAAGAAACCCCCGCTGAAATTGAAACCCGGCAACCCGAACAGCCCCAGCCGGTTCAACAGCCCGAACAGCCCCAACAGACAGAAGAAACCCCTATTCAAAAATAGCTAGAAGCATCTTTTTTAAACCTCCTTTGTCCGTAAAAAGCAAAGGAGGTTTTAGTTTGGCTTTTCCTTGGAGAAAAAGAGAATTTATTATATAATCCAAATTGCCATTTTTATTATTACAGCTTTTATTATCACAGAAAAAGATTCAAACGGTATGGACAATAATATTTTAGAAAGAATGTCTCAAGAGCTTGAAGCCGCAAAATCACCGGAGGAGCTTCAAGAAATTTGGAGAAAATACCTGGGAAAAAAAGGAGAATTAAAAATACTCTTAAAAAGCATCGCCGCAATGAGCGACGCTGAAAAGTCTGTCCAATCTCCCGCAATACAGGCCGCTCATAAAAAAGCGCTGGATCTTTTTGCGCAAAAAGAAAAGTCCTTAACCCAAGCAGAAGCCGGCAAAAAACTTCTAAGCCAAGCCGAACCGTTGAGATTGCAAAAAGCCAAGATAGGGCATCTTCATCCGATAACCCAAACAATCAGGATGCTTAACCAAACTTTTACGGAAATGGGATACAGCATAATGGACGGCCCGGAGATAGAAACGGAAGAATATTGCTTCCGACGGCTTAATGTCCCGAGTGACCATCCGGCCCGAGATATGCAGGACACCATATATATTCAAGAACCGAATATCTTGCTAAGAACGCAAACTTCTTCAATAGAAGCCCATGTCTTGGAAGATTATACTCCGCCGTTTAAGGTCGTTTGTCCGGGAAGAGTCTATCGCAATGAAAAAGTAAATAAAAGCAACCACTTTATCTTTCACCACTATCAAGGAATCGTTGTTATGGAAAAAACATCGCTTAAAGACTTATTCGGCACGATTGAATATTTGTTTAAAAAAATATACGGCCCTGAAGTAAAAATAAGGTTTAGGAATAAATATTATCCCGAAGTTGAACCGGGAGTCGGACCGGACATGCAATGCTTTAACTGCCAAGGCAGCGGCTGCGCGGTATGCAAAGGAGTAGGCTGGATTGAAATGGGAGGAGCGGGAATGATACATCCAAACGTTATGAAAATGGCGGGCCTTGATACTAAAAAATGGAAAGGATTCGCTTTCGGTCTCGGATTGGACCGATGGGTAATGGCAAAATACAATATTACCGATATCAGAACTTTATTGGGAGGTAATTTGGGTTATAAATATTACAAAAATGAAAGCACTCTATAGCCAGTTCAAAGAGCTAATTCCCGGCTTGAAAGCCGGAGCAAAACAAATAGGCGAGGCAATGACCTTGACCGGTTTTATGATGGACTCCCTTGAGGAGGTCGTTTATAAAGGCAAAAAAGATTATTTAATGGGATTTGAGGTAAGGCAAAACAGGGGAGACTGCTTCTCGGCCATAGGGCTGGCTCGCGAAGCGGCCGCTTTTTACGGCCTGAAAACGCAAGCCCCTAAAGCGAAGCCGATAAAACAGGGAAAGGAAAAATTAAAAATAAAGATTGAATCAAAAGAAACGGTCAAAAGAGTATTGGCCGTAAAAATTGACGGATTGGAAAATAAAGAATCTCCGGCGTGGCTGAAAGAATATTTGAAATTTTACGGTTTGAACAGCATCAATCTTTTGGTTGATCTTTCCAACTACGTAATGATGCTGACCGGCTATCCGTCTCATTTAATAGACTTCAAAAAAACGGACGGACAGCTGTCGTGGGCTTTAAACAGCGAGTTTAATTCTATCACCACCTTATTCGGAACAACCGTCGCTTTATCCAAAAAAGAAGAATTGATTATAAAAGACGGAGAAAAAATCATTGCTTTAGCCGGATTGGTGGGAGGAAAAGACGCCGCCATTGATATGGACAGCAATTCCATTATCGCCGAAGTCGCCGTTTATAACGGAGCGATTATCAGAAAAAATTCCCGCAGCTTGAATATTGTTACGGAGGCGGGACATAGACTGGAAAAAGGACTGGATTCGGACGGCGCGGAATACGCAATGAATCTTCTCGTTTCTTTAATTTTGGAACATGCGAAAGGAAAGGTTTCCAGCGAAGTATTCAGCTTTTATCCCAAAAAGCAATCTTCTCGCACCATTAAATTTGAACCCGGAATGGCCAGCGATATCGCCGGGGTTGAAATACCGGAAAAAGAAATCTTAAAAATCTTTAAAAATTTAAATTTCAAGGCGGAAAAAATCGGCAAAAACATTTCAGTGAAAGTCCCTTCTTACCGGCTGGATGTAGCTATGCCCGAAGATTTAGCCGAAGAAATTGCAAGAATATACGGTTACGACAAAATACCGGGAACCCAGCCGCCAAAATTGAAAGTTACCCCTAAAATCACTCCTAAAAATATTATTTTGGCTGAAAAAATAAGGGATATTTTAACGTCTTTGGCTTTTGATGAAATTTTGTCATGGCCTCTTACTCCTGCCGGACTGAATGAACAAATTAATTATCGTAATTGGAACAAGGCCGTAACGCAAAACTCAATGAATGAGCTTTTCCCGGAGTTGAGACAATCAATGGCCGCGGGGTTGCTAAACCAGCTCAAAGAATATTCCAAGAAAAACGTTGAATTTATTGATATTTTTGAAATTGGAAAAGTTTTCGGAGAAAAAAATGGAAAATATTCAGAAAACGATTCTCTCGGAATAATGTCGGTTTCAAACAAGAAAACTTTTAATGAATTTAAAAACAAGACAGAAAACCTATTAAGACTGATCGGATTGGACGGCATTAATTACTTTGAACCGTCCGCAAAGCCGGCTATCGCCAATCCAGCCTCTTGCTGGAGAATAGCTTCAGGTAAAAACCAAATCGGCATTATTTATAAATTGGTTCCTCAAGAAAACAGCGAAAATATTTACTTCGCCGAAATTAATATTGCAAAAACCGTTGAGATTCTTTCCAAGCCGAGCGCCGGATCAACGGTAGAGCTCAACCAAAAATTAATTCCCTTGGACGCCAATATAGAACTTGATATAAGCGAATCAATTTTTGAATACTTGGAAGAAGCCAAGAAAAAAATCGGAAAAAACCGCCTTTGGAGCATTGATGTTACAGATGCTTATAAAACAGAAGACAAGATTAAATACACGATAAGAGCCAGCTATCAAGAAATTACAGATCAAGAAGCTAAAAAAATACACTTGGAAGCATTTAATCTTAATCCAAACCAGCAGATTTAGAAAAAATAAAAATCCGGCCCTGACGCAGCTCGCCGCCCTATTATGGAAACAAAAAAGTTTCAAAAAAAAGTTGAAGATTTTATTTGTGAAAAATGCGGAGCAAAAAATATTGGAAGGGGATATAACGACCATTGCTGTAAATGCCTTTGGTCAAAGCACGTTGATATTAATCCGGGAGACAGGCAGTCGGACTGCGGCGGAGCAATGGAGCCGATAGCGGTTGAGATTAGAAAAAGCGGAAGGGAATACATTATCCATTACAAATGCCAAAAATGCGGCTATGAATATAAAGTCAAGGCCATGCCCGAAGACAATTTTGAAGAGATCTTAAAGCTGTCCAATAAGCCTATAAAAGAATGATCCACTTGCAAAAATCAAAAAAACAGTTTAAATATTAAAGTATGGAAGAAAGAAATCTAATAAAATTAATTAATAATTCGGAAAGAATAATAATTTTAAGTTTTGTAAAAAACAGTTAAAAACTCTGCGAAGGCGGGGTTTTTTGTTAGAAAATGCTTACTTCAAAATTTTGGGCTGAATATTTCCAAGTTTACGATTTTTTAAATATATTAATTCCTTATCAGGAGTTGATAGCGACAGTTTGCGAAAAACTAGAAATACAAAAAAATGAAAAAGTATTAGAAGCCGGCTGCGGAACTGGTAATTTAGCATTAGAAATAGGAAAAAGGGGAGCTGAAGTTTTTGGGCTTGATAGCTGCCAAGAAGCTTTAAATTTTTATTTAGAAAAAGATAAAAATGCCAAAGTTACCTTTTCTGATTTGACTAAAAAACTCCCTTTCCCCGATAATTATTTTGACAAAATTGCATGCAATAATACCTTATATACCATTTCTAGAGAGGAGCAATTGAAAACGCTGAAAGAACTTTTTAGAATTTTAAAGCCAGGAGGCAAGATAGTGATCGTAAATCCAAAACACGCATGGAGGCCAATGAAAATATATTATGAGGGGGCAGTAAAAACCATTAAAAAAAATGGATTCGTCAAGGGTTTTATAGAAATTAATAAATTGGTACTTCCTGCAATTAAAATTTTAAATTATAATTATAGGATAAAAAAAGAGTCAAATTATTATTTTTTCAATAAAGAAGAGCAAAGAGAAATACTAGAAAAGGCTGGATTTAAAAAAATTTCAAAAACAGAACCTATCTACGCTAGGCAATGCTTATTAAATTATGCCGAAAAATAATATAAAAAAAATATCCTTAAAAGATGGTCCCTCTTTGGAGCTAGAAATTATATTAAATCCGCTAGAAAAAGACAAAAAAGAGAAAGAAAAAATTGTAAGCGAGATGAAGGAAGTTACCAAAAAAAGCTGGTCCGATTTTAAAGAAGTAACTTATAAATGGTTTGAACTAGCCGATATGATTTTTATTTTGCGAGATAAAAACAAAAAACCCGTAGCTTTCAGCGCTAATAAATTTATAGATGAGAAATTGATAATTTTTCTATCAACAATGGTTTTGCCTGAATTCCAAGGATACGGAATTGCAAAAAAAATGCAAAAGATTGCCGGACAAAAGTTTCTCAGAGATCAAATATTAAAAAATAGCCTAAAATTTTGGAAAAATTTTAAAAGTTTATATTTCGCTTATAGAACTCCGAACCCTAGATTAATAAAAGCAGTTCAAAAATATAATTTAGCTCTGCCGATAGACAATTCTAAAAAAATTTCTGATAAAGAAAAAATTATAGCAAAAAAGGTAGCAGAGATTTTCTCTCCTAATTTAGAGTTTGAAGAAAAAAATTTTGTAATTAAAAGTGCTTTATTAAAAACGAACCCAGAATTAATTTATAAAAAAGACCAAATTCCTTGGTCCGGAGATGAAAAAATTGATAAATTTTGCGAAAATCACTTAGATTATAAAAACCAAAAAGGCAATTTATTCGTAATAGTAGGACATATAAATTTTTTCCAAAAAATATTTTTCGCGTGTATCCCTCTTTAGACTATGTTTTTTTATAATACTTTGTTTGCATTAAATATATTTATTAATTTGGCATTAGGAATTTTAGTCTACTCTTACGATAAAAAAAACATTAATAAAATATTTTTTTTACTAATATTATGCGTTCTTCAATGGACGACTAGTATTTATTTCTTGTGGTCTGCTGATACCTCGTCAAAAGCTTTTTTATGGGGAAAGCTTTCCTTTATTGGATCAACTTTAGTTCCCGTTCTTCTTATATATTTCTTTTACTACTTCCCTAAGCCAGCAAAAAAAATCGTATTTAAATCTCTTTTCCTATTGTTTACAGGACCGCTTTTAATTTATATAGCGTTATTTAATAATTTAATAATAAGCGGAGCGAAAATAGAGGACTGGGGAGTAAAAATTATTTTAGGAAAATTATTCATTTTCTTTCCGATATACTTTTTAATTTATTTATTTTATAGCTTATATATTTTTTGGATCCAATATAAAAAAAGTTCTGGATTAGAGACAATACAAATAAAATATTTACTTTTCGGATTTTTTTTGACTGCCACCTGCGCTCTTTTTACAAATATATTATTGCCAATATTTAATATTAATCAATTTGTTGGATACGGGCCGTTAGCTACGGTGTTTTTTGCCTTGTTCACCGCATACGCCATAACCAAGCACCAGCTATTTAATATAAAAGTAATAGCCACAGAATTGTTAGTTGGAATAATGGTTATTATGTTGTTTTTTTTGATCCTTCTAATGCCGAGCGGCTCTTTAAAAATTCTTACTTCAATAGCTCTTGGTCTCTTTCTTATCTTCGGATTTCTTCTCATTAAAGCCACCCATGCCGAGGTTCGCAGAAAGGAAGAAGCGGAGCGGCTTCTTAAGGCCAAAACAGAATTTCTTTCTATTGCCTCTCACCAGTTGAGAACGCCTCTTACGGCGATTATCGGATATTCTTCAATGTTAAAAGAAGGAGACTACGGCCGGCTGCCGAAAGGAGCTTCGGAAGCAATAAAACATATCAATGATTCATCTCAAAGGATGATAAAATTGGTAAATGACTTTTTAAGCGTTTCAAGATTGGAAACAGGCAGAACCGTTTTAAAAAAGCGGGATTTTTCTTTAAATGAATTGATAGAACAAGTTGTTTCCGGATTGAAGCTTAAAGCAAAAGAAAAAAATCTTTATCTTGAATACGAAAAGCAAAAAAATGATAAAATTATAAAAATGGATCCGGAAAAACTGAAAGAAGCTATCAGCAATCTCATAGACAATTCTATTCATTATACGGAAAGGGGAGGAATAACGGTCTCCTCCAAAACAACTAATTCAAAAATTATTATTACAATCTCCGATACGGGCGTAGGAATGAGCAGGCAGGAAATATCCGCTCTTTTTGAAAGCTTTTCAAGGGGCAAGGCCGGAAATGAATTGAATACTCAAGGATCCGGCCTTGGACTGTATATCGCAAAAAAATTCGTGGAAATGCATAATGGCCGAATATGGGCCGAGTCAGAAGGAAAGGACAAAGGATCTTTCTTTCATATAGAAATTCCAAATAAATAAAATGACTTTTTTTAGCTTTTCAGCCTTATTTAATTTTTTCATAAGCTTAATTTTGGGAGGCTTGATTTTTTTTAAAGACAGAAAGAGGAAAGAAAGCCGGCTTTTTGCTTATTGGGCCCTTTCTATTGTTGTTTGGAGTATAGGCTATTATTTTTGGCAAATTGCCTCTGATAAAGCTTCCGCTCTTTTTTGGTGCCGTTTTTTAACTGTCGGATCTGTTTTTATTTCCATTTGCTACTTCCATTTTGTCGCTTCTATATTAAAAATAACTGAAAAGAATAAATTATTAATTTTCTTTTCTTATATTTTCGCGATATTTCTTTCATTGGCGTCCGCTTTTACGCCGTATATGGTCAAAGAAGTGGCTCCAAGGCTATTTTTTGAATTTTGGCCGATTGCGGGAAGCTTATATAAATATTTCTTGCTATTGTTTTTTGGACTTTTTGGATACGCATGGCTGGTTTTATATCTTGCTTTTAAAAAAATCTCCACGAAACCGGAAAAAATCCCTTTAAGATTTCTGCTTTTTGGAGTTTTTTTCGGAGTAATCGGCGGGTCAACGAATTTTCCCCTATGGTATGATATTCCGGTCGCGCCTTATGGAAATATCGCTGTCTCTATTTTCCTGGCAATAACAGCCGGCGGACTGATAAGATACCAGCTTCTGAATGTAAAGGCTATTTTGACTGAAATTTTGGTAGTTACGATGGGTCTAACGCTTGCAGTTTTTCCCTTCTTCATTACAGAGCAAAAAATTAAAATTGCCGCAACAACCATTTTTATTTTTTTCTGCTTTGTCGGATACCTCCTTATTAAAGCAACTCTGAATGAAATTGCCGCGAAAGAAGGACTGGAAGAAAAAGTCAAAGAGCGCACCAAAGAGCTTGAGGCTAGCAAAAAAATAGCCGAAGAAAGAGCCGAAGAGCTGGAAAGGTGGTACAAGCTGACCATCGGCAGGGAGTTAAGGATGGCGGAGCTGAAAGAAAAGATAAAAGAGATGGAGGATAAAGGGAATTAAGCAAGAAGGGGCGTATAGCCCTTTTTTGTTGCAAAAAAGGGGATAAAAGTGTAAATTTACAATAAAATAGCGATGGACTATAATAATTAAAAACAATCATATGCCAAAGCTAAAAATATTAGTTGTTGAAGACGAACAGATATTGGCGGAAATGTATCAGGATAAATTTAAGAAAGAAGGGTTTGAAGTTATTGCGGCAAAAGACGGAAAAGAGGGAATAAAAATGATGAGAGAGCAAAAACCCGCCTTGGTCCTGCTGGACATTCTCTTACCCAATGAGAATGGAATTGATTTTTTGAAAAAACAGAAAAAAGATCCGGAACTTTCTTCCATTCCCATCATAGTTTTTTCCAATTTTGACGATCCGGAAACGAAAAAAGAAACCCTTGATTTGGGAGTAAAGGAATATTTAATCAAGTCCAACCACAATCCGAGAGAGATTGTTGAACAAATAAAAAAATATATTAAAAAATAGAATTATCGCTTTAAGACAATAAACAGTTTTTAATATGGAAAGAATCCTCATAAGCGAAACGCCGAAATTCATCGGACAAAAAGTAAAAATTTGCGGCTGGATAGACACAGTCAGATCTCACGGGAAGATCATTTTTTTTGATTTAAGAGACCGGAGCGGAACGGCCCAGCTTGTTTTTGTCCCAAAAAACAATGAAGAAACAAACGATTTGGCAAAAAAAATAAGCTCTGAATGGGCGGTTGAAATAGAGGGAGAAGTCAAACAAAGGCCGGAAAAAATGGTAAACGAAAAATTGGCTACCGGACAGGTAGAAATTTCCATTGAAAGCTTGAAAACGCTGGCCGAGTCGGAAGTTCTTCCTTTTGACATAAAAGATCTCAACGCATCTTTGCCGACAATTTTAGACTATCGGCCCTTAACGCTAAGAAATGAAAAAATTAAAGCCGTTTTCAAGCTTCAAGAAGAGGTTATCAACTCTTTCAGAAAAACATTGTCTGAAATGGGCTTTACGGAATTTCAATCTCCAAGCATAGTTCCATTGGCCCCCGAGGGAGGGGCCGAGCTTTTTCGCTTGGATTATTTTGAATACAGCGCCTATCTCGCTCAAAGCCCTCAAGTTTACAAACAGATATTAGTCGGAGTTTTTGAAAGGGTTTTTACCGTTACTCAAGCTTATAGGGCGGAGCCAAGCATGACCACCCGCCATCTCTGTGAATTTACCAGTTTGGACGCGGAAATGGGATTTATAGATTCATGGGAAGATCTTATGGATGTGATAGAAGCGGTAACTAAAAATATTTTCGCTGATTTGCAAAAAAACCGCGCTGAAGAGCTAAAAATATTCAATCCCTCCATGCCGGATCTTGGCGTTAGCTTTCCCAGGATAAAAATGCGCGAAGCGCAAAAAATTATTTTGGAAAGAACCGGCAGAGACAACACGAAAGAGCCCGACCTCCAGCCGGAGGACGAAAAAGAAATATGCAGATACGCCAAAGAAAAACACGGATCAGACTTAATCTTTGTCACTCACTATCCGACGAAAAAAAGGCCTTTTTACACTTTTGCAGACCCAAAAGATCCCGAATACACTCTAAGTTTTGATTTGCTTTACAACGGCGTGGAGCTGATTAGCGGAGGCCAAAGGATTAACGATTACAATAAGCTGGTGGACAATATTAAAAAATGGGGTAATGATCCTAAAAATTTTGAATATTATCTCCAGGCGTTCAAATATGGAATGCCGCCCGAGGGAGGGTTCGCTTTCGGAGCAGAAAGAATTATAAAACAGCTTTTAGGATTGGAAAATGTCAGGGAAGCGGCCATTTTTCCGCGCGATATGGAGCGCATAGACCAAAGGCTGTCCGTCTTGCAGGAAGACAAGAAAAAATCAAAAAAAGAATAAAAGAATATGGAAAAAACAAATCAAGATTTGAAAAATTTTTTAATTTTAGGAGGGGCAATGGCCTTTTCTTTGTTCTTTATCTTGACCCAATGGCATTTTTCAAGCCGCATAATGACGGCTCAAATAGTCCAGCCGGACAATCAAGAAAAAATAGATGAAGAAATTAAAAATCTTCCGCAGAAAGAAATAACTCCCATAAAAATAAAGTCGGCTCCGATACTGGAAACGGGATCCAAAGCCGCCATCTCTCTGCTTTTTCGGCCGGAAAAGCAAAACCTCCCGCCTAGAATACTTTTTGAGAAAGAAATTAACAAGGCTCTGCCTATCGCCTCTATCAGCAAGCTGATGACAGCCGTTGTCGCTTTAGAAAATTATCCTTTGCAATCAGAGATAAAGATAACCGAAGAATCAGTAAATCAAGAAGGAGAATCGGGCCGCTTGAAAGCCGGCGAGACATTACTGATGGAAAGCTTGCTCCATATTATGCTGATGGAATCCAGCAATGATGCCGCCGAAGCGATAGCCCGAAGCGAAGAAAAAGAAAATTTCGTTTCTTTAATGAACAAAAAAGCTAAAGAAATCGGACTGGAAAAAACTTTTTTTGTAAATCCCAGCGGTTTGGATCCGGAAACAGAAGGAACGCCGAATATTTCTTCCGCTCTTGATTTGGCAAAATTAATAATTTATATACAAAAAAACCATCCTCTTATCGGAGAAATACTTTCCAAAAAAGATTACATCTTAAATTCTTCCGACGGACAGTTCCACCACAGTCTGGTCAGCACCAATTCTCTTTTATACAACAGCCAAACTGTTTGGGGAAAAACCGGTTATACAAAAAAAGCCAACGGCTGCATGGTTAATTTAATGCGCCCGCAAACAGGCGGCGACTCAATAATAATCAACATAATTTTGGGAGCAGACGACAGATTTTACGAAATGCAAAAGCTGTCCGATTGGTTAAATAATTCTTTTGTTTGGTAATGACCCTTCTAACATTTGATTTAATCAGGATACTGGTTTTATCCGCCTTGTCTTCAATGGCGGCAATGTTTTTCGCTCCTTTTTTAATTAAATTTCTTTGCAAAATAAATTTTTGGAAAAAAAACGCGAGGACAAAATCAATTGACGGATCAGACGCAGAGATAGTGAATTCTTTGAACAAGGAGAGGGAAGTCTGCGTTCCGAGAGGAGGAGGCATTTTAATTTGGGGCACGGTTTTGGCCATAACCTTTTTGTTTTTCTTTCTTTCTTTTATAGACAACCCATGGTGGCTGAAAAAATTTGATTTGCTTTCCCGCGAAGGAACATGGCTGCCGCTGTTTACTCTTGTTTCCGCTTCCATTTTAGGGCTGGTTGACGACACTTTAACCGTTTACGGCAAAGGAAAATACATAGGAGGCGGCTTGAGCTTTTGGAGAAGGCTGGCCGTTGTTTCCTTAATAGGATTGGTAGGAGGATGGTGGTTTTATTATAAATTGGGATGGGAAACCATTCACATTCCTTTGTTTTTTAATTTTCCGGAAGGAATAGACGTTTCCATCGGAATACTTTATATCCCTCTCTTTGTAGTTGTAATGATCGCCAGCTGGGCCGGAGGAGTTATTGACGGCATAGACGGACTTTCCGGGGGAATTTTTGCTTCAATCTTTGGCGCGTTTACGATTATCTCTTTTGTCGGAGGAAATTACGACTTGGCCGCTTTTTGCGCTATTATTTGCGGAACATTATTCGCTTTTCTTTGGTTCAACATACCTCCCGCCAAATTCTATATGGGAGAGACCGGAAGCCTGGGACTGACTTCAACAATGACGGTTGTCGCCTTTCTTACGGACTCGGTTATAGTGCTTCCCATCATCGCCGGATTGATGGTTGTTGAAGTCGGATCCATTATCCTGCAGCTGTTGTCCAAAAAGCTGCGCCATAAAAAAATATGGCTTTGCACTCCCATTCACCACCATTTCCAAGCCAAAGGATGGTCTTCTCCTCAAGTGACTATGAGATTTTGGATAATCAGTCTTGTCTTGGCTTTTTTGGGCACTGTTTTAAGATTAATGAGCGGTTACGGAAATGGCTAATTTGCCGTCTTTAAGGAGAAAACACCCCTCTTTCGTTTATGAAAAATATGAATGGAATATTTCAAGGAAAGGGCTTGAAATTTTTTTTGATTTTCGGCTGGAACCGGACATAAAATTTAGGCCAAAGATTTTAATTGAAAGAGCGGACGCAAAACAAATTGAAAGAATGGGAAAGCAAAACTTGAACAACTTGGTTTTTAACCTCGGACTGGCGGAAATGATAAGCTATTGGAAAGCGGCTTGCCCTCCCGAGATTATAATCAATGCCGGACCGCTCAACACCGAACAAAAAAGATGGTGGAAATGGCTGGCAATAAACGGACTGGGCCAATTTTTTTACGAAAACAAAATTAATTTTCTTGAATCTGGCTTCTTAAAAATAACAGCCGCAAGAACCGTAAAAAATGAATTGTCCGATTCGTCTAAACTGAAAACGGACGAAAAAATACTGGTTCCAATAGGGGGAGGGAAAGACTCGGCTGCAACATTGGAAATTTTAAAACAAGAGCAAAAAGATTTGGTATGTTTTGCTTTAAATCCGGCAGAAGAAACTGTAAAAACAATAAAAGCCGCAGGATGCAAAAATCCTATTTTCGCGCAAAGAAAGATAGACTCAAAACTTATTGAGCTGAATCAAAAAGGTTATTTGAACGGACATACTCCTTTCTCCGCTTATTTGGCTTTTTTGACAACTTTGACGGCCGCTATTTTTGGCTGCCGGCATATTGCCGTCTCAAACGAAAGAAGCTCAAACGAAGCCACTTTGAAATATTTAGGCAAAAATATAAATCATCAATGGTCAAAAACTTTTTCTTTTGAAAAGTCTTTCAAAAATTATTCCCGCAAGCATCTAACAGAACAAATCGGCTATTTCAGTTTTTTGCGGCCTCTTTATGAAATACAAATAGCTGAAATTTTTTCTTCATTTAAAAAATACCACCCGATTTTTTTAAGCTGCAACGAAGCGCATAAAACTTACTCCGGAACAAAAAAACCGGCCGGCAAATGGTGCTGCGGCTGCTCCAAGTGCCTTTTTGCTTTTATTATCCTTTACCCGTTTCTTGGAGAAAAAGAAACCGTAAAAATATTCGGAGAAAATTTATTTGAAAATAAAAAATTGCTGGAAACAGCCAAAGAGCTGACAGGGGAAAAAGATGCAAAGCCCTTAGAGTGCGTAGGGACAAGAAAAGAAAGCAACATCGCTTTCTATTTAAGCTTGATAGAAGCAAGAGAAAAAAGCCCGGGAAAAAATTTGCCTTTTTTGCTTGATTATTTTGAAAAAAATATTTTTCCAAAAAATAAAAAATGGGAAAAAGACGCTAGGAAGATAATGTCTTCTTGGAATAAACAAAACAATCTGCCAAAAAGCTTTGATAAAATTTTAAAAAAGCATCTTTTTTCCAAACAAAAAACGCCCTAGGGCGTTTTTACTGCCTAAAACCGTAATATACGGTTTTAGGATTCTCAAAGGCATTTATTCTCCTCCCAATCCCTTTGGAGAAATTGGAGTTTAAATACCTTAGACACAAGGAACTTGCAAACTCTTCGCTTTCCTTGTGTCCAACAGACTCTGGAAAAGCCTGCTTGGCAATTTGCCTCAAAGAAAGCATTCTTTGAGGCTTTTCCAGTTTGGCTTTTTTTAGAACTTTTCGGACTCTTATCATAGTCCAAAAGTTCCAAAATTTTTCATCTCTCTCAAGGAAGAGAACTTGCTCTTTTCCTTTGAAATATGGCCTGCTGGTTTTTATGGGACAAATTTTTGTTTCCATTTTTTTTAAATTTACTTTCAACCGGTAGACGAGCCGATTGTTAAAATAAATTATAAACACAAAACCACACTTTGTCAAGCTCGCCGCAAGTAAATTCAATTCTGAAGTGCAACACCCGTTAGCTCATAGAATACCTCATAAGGCGCCTTCCGCAGTTTTGAGATATTCGGCGAACAAAGCAGCTTTTACGAAAAATCCGCCTTAATGGCGGATTTATTTTAATTTTAAATCAGACCTTTTCAGGCAATATTATATTTTTGTAATATAATAGCTTATGCCCGGAGGATTGCAGTATTCGTGAATCC